>NZ_CP079872.1 GCF_025263265.1 Mycobacterium sp. SMC-4
TGAACTCAATGAGCGAGCTCGCCTGCACCGGCTCACCTCACTTGGCGAGGATGTGCCCACCGTGGAAGCGCAACTGGCCAGCGGGGCACGCGCCAGCGTCGGAGACATCGTGTTCACCAAAAAGAACGCCCGGATGCTCACCGTCGGCACCAACGACTTCGTCCGCAACGGCTATCGCTGGGAAGTGACGGCCGTCGACACCGACGGCTCCCTGACCGTCACGCACCTCGAATCCGGCATTCATCGCCATCTGCCAGCGGCCTACGTGCGCGCCCACGTCACCCTCGGCTACGCCGCCACCATCGACAGCGCACAGGGCGCCACCGCCCGACACCGTTGCCACACTGTCGGCTCAGACCGGCTCAGCCGCCAGCAGATCTACACCGCTTTGTCGCGCGGTGTGCAGGAAAACCACATCTACTTCTCGACCGCTGAGAACGATCCGCACCGCATCCTCACCCCCAAAGCCACCCACCCCGACACCGCGGTCGACGTACTGACCCGTGCCCTGGCCCGAGACGCCGCACAGGTGTCGGCCACCTCTTTGGCCCGCGAAACCGCAGACCCGCGCCGCCGTTTGGCCGCCGCTACCCAGATGTACGGTCACGCCGTCGGCGCAGCCGCCGAGCAACTGCTCACACCCACCGAGCACGCCGCGCTGGACCGCCGCGCCGAGGAAATCCTGCCCGGCCTGACCACAGCGACGGCCTGGCCGGTGCTGCGTCAGCACCTGTCGTTGATCGCCGCCAACGGCTACAACCCGCTCAAGCGGCTCGCCGCCGTGGTCAACGCCGGGGACTTCGGCGACGCTTCGGACCCGGCCGCAGTCATCGACTGGCGACTCGATCCGTCGGGCGCCCACTCCGGAGGAACCGGCCCGCTGCCCTGGCTTGCCGCTATCCCCTCACGACTGCGCGACGACCCACATTGGGGTCCCTATCTGAGCCGCCGGGCCGAACTGGTACGCGAACTCGACACCGCGGTGCGGGCCGAAGCCGCCGCATGGACGCCGGCCACCGCCCCCCGATGGGCACGCCCCATCGTCGGCGCCGACACCGCGCTCGCTGCCGATCTCGCGGTCTTCCGCGCCTCGGTCGACGTCGATGACGCCGACACCCGCATCACCGGCACCGAGCAATACCCCGCCCGACTACGCGCTGCCCAGCGCCGTCTGGAGAACCGCTGCGCTGCAGTGATCGGCGCCAACGACAACCACCGCCGCTACAACAAACTGGTCGACTCGATCGACCCGCGCCTCCGTACTGACCCGTTCTGGCCCCAGTTGGCCAGCCATCTCGCGCAGGCATCCCGCACCGGGGTGGACATCAAACAACTGCTCCTCAAGGCCACCGCCGAGCGGCCCCTGCCCGACGAACTGCCCGCCGCCGCCCTGTGGTGGCGGCTGTGCGGAACGCTGTCGCCGGCCTTCTTGGAGACCGCGAACAACGGCCTGCGACCGGACTGGCTGCCCGATCTGCACACCGTATTCGGAAGCGCGCTGGCCGAGACCATCGCCGCCGACCCCGCCTTCCCCGCGCTCGTAACGGCGATCGCCATCGCTGATCCTCAGCGCTGGCAACCCCTCGACCTGCTCCACGTCGCCGCCGAACACCTAGCCGATGCCGATGCCGCACTGAGCCACCACATTCGCCCCGACGAGTACGCGCGGCTGCTGACCTATTCGATCGATCTGTTCACCACCGACAACCCCTACGACCACGACATCCCCACACCAGAGCACCCGCCACTGACCGACGAGGAATACGAAGAACTCCAACACCGCCACCCCGACCCGCAGCGCCCCCACCCGACCATCGAACCGTTGGTGCTCACCGACGCGCTGTCGGATTCCGACGTGCTCGCCGCCGCCCTCGGCTTCCACGACGATCTGCCCACCGACCCCTACGAGGACACCTGGCTGGCCCCGCCCGACGACCACTCTGTGGTGGCAGACGAGGACTACTACGAGCTCGATTTCGATTCCTTAAGCACCACCCGGCCTGCCCCGGCCGCCGCGCTGGCCGCCGCCCAAGCCGACGTGCGGGCCTTGCGCGAGCAATACAACGACGCCGTCACCGCCTACGAAACTCTCACCGCCCAAGTGCAGTCCACCGCCGGAGGACCCGCCGTGGAGGCCGCCAAAGACACGATCGCGGAGATGCGGTTGCGCGCCGACGCCGACCGCCCCTACCTGGCAGCAGTCGAAGCTGTGCTCGACCGTTGGCACGACGACGACGAGGCATACACGACCAACTTGGCCCTGATCGAGGCCGCCCAACAGGACTACGACCGGTTGCGCAGCGCCGAGGACAGCGACCCCCTCGACGTGGCCTCAGCGGCGCAGTACCTCAATTTCCTCACGACCGTGGCGCTGCCCACGCAGACCCCGGCAGAACGGTGGCATTCGGCTTTGCGTGAGGCCACCGAGCAGCGCGCGGCCGCCGCCGGCGGTGCTGAGAACATCGTCACCCACGCGGACGTCGACGCGCTGATCGCCGAACGCCGCGCCGAAGACAACCGGCTCGTCAGCACCCGCCGCGCCGAACTACGCCGCCTACTCGATCAACTGATGGACGCCGAATCCGCCGCCGCCCACGCCTTCGCCCACGCCCAAACCCGCACCGCCGAACACATCATCGAACAACTCCCGACCATCACCACCGAACTTCGAGTGCTCGCCGCCGCAGGCCACAACACCTTCCAAGCACCTTTGCGCCTCGACCCGACGTCGCTGTCCAAACTCTCCCCCATCCCAGCGGCGGCCCTGACCGCGGTGGCCGCCAACCCATTCGCCATCACTCCCGTGACCGCCACCGACCGCGCCGAAGTGCTCCCCCAGCTGGCCATCCTGGAGGCTGCCGCGGCCGCCCAAGACCGCCGCATCGTCTGGGGTGCCCCCGCCCGAGTCCTCGACGACCCGACCGACTGCGCACTGCACCCCGAGGCGATCGATGCCAGCACACTTCGCCTGGACCCGGCGACTACCGCATCCGGCACGATCGTCGTCATCGATCACGCCCAACACATGACCCCCACCGACATCTGTGAACTCGCAGAAGCCGCGCAGAACGCCGACGCCCGTCTCATCCTCATCGACACCGACCCTCGGGCCTGGTCGACCGCACCCTCGGCACCTTTGCTGCGGCTCCTCAACAAAGACCTGCCCTGGGCACGCACCCTCAGCGCCACACAAACCGGCACTATCCGCCACACCCCATCACAGGCCCCCGACCTCCAGGCCGCCCTCACCCAGGCCAACAACCTCCCCTCCGACCAGCTCACAACCGAAATCACCGTTGCCCTGCGGGAATACAAACAGATCATCCACCGTCACCGCACCGCCCACGGGGTAAGCGACCGGTTGCGAAGTATGGAGTTCCGCAGTGCGCACTCGATCGACCGGCAGGCGGAATAGCTTTCCACCGATTCACCCTCGGCGGTTATGCGCCGCGCCGGCGCTCCGGTGAAAATCAGAGCCGTGCTGTCATTCGATGACTTCACGCTGCGCATGACCACACCGGCCAGTCAGGCCGCGTGACCGAAACTGTCACCTACTCGTGCAGCAGACCCAGTAGCTTAGCTACGGGATAGTTAGGCCAAGGACGAAATCGCTGGTTTCATCAAGGAACCCACACCTCGCTCCGCTGAGGAATCGAGCTGGTCTTCGGGTGTCGTACCGAGGCAACCCTCAACGATCGGAACACTGTTGCACGAGTTCACCTTCGGCAATGCCCGCCAGCTCGCCCCTAGTCCTAATGGTCGTCGTGCTGAGATGGAAGCGCCTCGCCAAACAGGACGTCGGCGTCGCGCCAGCACTCTTTCGCTTTAGCGTTTGATAGTTGTTCTTCGTACTGGAACCCGGCACGGGTGAGGCCACGTACCCGTGCATCCGCCGCCTTCTGTGCCAATGCACTCCTGGGTTGATCGGACTTCGGGTTTGCATAGAACTTTCCATCCCTGAGAAGGTCTCCAACCACGTCCAGGCTGACTCCGAGATGCTCGGATATCTGCATTCTTGTCGCACCACCGGCCTGGAGCTCAACAGCAGTACGACAACGCTCCAGGCGATCGGATCGCGATTGCGAGTTGGCTTGATTCTGGCCATTGGTATTGGCGTCGGTCCTCGATTTCCTCTTCCTACCAATCGTGGCCGGACGGGGCGGAAGGGTAGTCGCCGTCTGCCATTCGATTTGGGGTGGAAGCCACTTCGCGAAGATAGCGTGCAGGTCCGGCAACTCGGCCTCAGTGACGGTCACGATGGGGATCTGGTATTTGGCGGCTAAGTCGATCTTGCGTTGCGCCTTAGCCATGTATACCGGGTCGGCGGTGAAGCCAAGGGCTTCGACGTATGTGCCGTCGGAAAGTCGCCAGTCTGCGCGATAACCGTCGCGGTTGATCTCGGCGTCAAAAGGATAGTGCGGTTCGATGTCGTGTGAGATCCCGTGATCGTAGAAGAAGTCGTCAATTTGGCGTTCGAGGAGAGAGCGACAGATGTGGCCGTCCTTTGCCATTACAGTGACGCCGCGGCTCGTTCGCAAACCGTCCGCAAGGAGTCCCGCTTGGCCAAGCCAATCCGTCCAAGAGTAAACCTTTCGCTCCCCGCCGGCCACGGCGAAACCGCGTCTGGCTGTGAGCATTCGGCACAGCATCAGTAGGTCGGCATTGGGCCCGTCTTTGGGCAGCTTGCGGAGCTGAGCTTGCGCTGGGGCACCGCCGAACTCGATAACAGCAAGCTGATTGAGTGACCATATGACCGCCGGGTGCCAGGCTTCGTTGAAGCCGAGATCGACGAAGAGACCCGATCGGGCGTCGTCAACGCAGTCGAGGCAGTACGGCGAAGGTTCTGCGTACGGGTTTAGGGCTTCGCCGCACAGACGACACGGTGTCTCATCGGATTCGTCGCCGACAGTGTAGGTGTCGATGAGACCCATTGGCAGTTGTGGATCATCAGGAGGACGCTGCTCCAACGGAGTGGACGATAAAATTGTGTGGCTGATCGTCGAATTACGCGATCGCACCTCCTCCCTCGCACGCCAACCGGCCTCAATATGGTGGGCCCAATCTTCAGGAAGTAGGGCTCGCACCTCGGGCCGTAGCTTCCTAGCGGTCGGTGGATACTCCACTCGCGCAATCAGATCCTGGCCGAAGAACTGATCTGGATCACGAGGGTGGTCGCCTAGCAACACTGTGCGCGGAACATACCCGGCGCGGCGAAGTAGCCCCTGGATCGGAGCGTCCAGCTCGGCGGCGAAGACGTGCAGCTCACTTTGCTCGACGTCAAAGCCGGCCAGAATCGGCTCAACGTTCAATCCCGCGATCCTGCCGACCCACACCACATAGATCCATCCGCTCGAATCTGGATGGAGGGATGCGTTCAACCATCCTGGCGCAGGGTCGAACGGAAGCGCGATTCCTTCACGAGTCAGCGCCTCAATCACCGCGGGCCTGTCGAATTCGCTTCCGACCATCACCAGGTCGGGATTGGTCCTGACGACTCCAACGCAGCCACCGTGCTCGTTGACGACCCTAGTGGCGAATTCCTGGCGTCTGCGCACCTGCAGGCTGGTGTGACGATTGCTGTCCGTATGGGTGACAACCTCGTCTTTCAGGCGTTTCATGAGTTCGCTACGCAAGTCCTGAAGCCAACGGCGTTTGGGTGTCAAGGGTTCGGGCCGACGGGCCGTAGACAGCCAGCCGCGGTTGGGGTCCGCAGCATCGAATCCGTATCCGCGCGTCTCGTGTTCGGAGAGGAAGGTCGCGATCGCTCCAGCCATGATCTGAGCCTTCGGCAGATCAAGTTGGAGGTCCGGGACACGATACGAGATATCCCAGTCGTCCTCGTCCTCCTCGTCGTCGAAGTCCGCAGGGTCCGTGTCTCTCGACATCGTTGCGGTGAAGCGTACTTCGCGGTCCTTCGACAATGCAGCGAGTCTCGCAACCAGGTCCGTGCGGCCGCCGCTATCCATTCCCCAGCTACGGATCGTGTGTCGGTAGAGGTAGCCCAAGCAGCGGTCTTCCGCGTCGCCGCCCATCGCGTTCGGTAAGGCGATGGACACCGCATCGGCGTCATACGGGTTATCCGGCCTCGGTATGAGGGCCAGCGAGACCGAAATCGTGCCGAAACGTTTACCCTGCGCTGCATACGATGCGTCAGCGAACTCCACTAAGCGGCGGGCGTAAATATTGTGGGAATCCTCGCCTCGGATCCGTGCCCATGAGACACCCTCCGGGTTGAGAGACCCAGCGGGTGGCAGGGTGACTCTGTCACCGACCAATTCGATGGCGTAGACCATCCTGTTCCTCCATGTTAGCCCAGCCGGGATACAAGTCAGCGAGCACCAGCAGCCCACCGCGTTAGGCAATATATTGCCGTGCCCCGACGACCCGCCCCAAAGGTGACTGCCGCCGTGGCAGAGCAACGCCACGGCAAGTATCTGGCGAGTCATCCGACAGCCCGCTAACGGTCCCGAATCCTGACCAGCCGAGAGCGCAGCACAGGAAACTGCATGCCGCCAGCTAGCGCGACCGAATGTATTCCCACTCCACTTTCCGTGGACCCCGGTTGATGGAGCGCACACTGCCCTGGTGGGCAAGGCTTTTCAGATGCCGGTAGATCCCGGCGCCGGAATCCTGGGAACTGCGTGGTCGGCGTATGATGTGCCAGCTGCCGTGGCATTCAACCACTTCCATGGTGCGCTTAGGACGTGGAGCTAGACAGACCAGTTCGCAGCCGAGGTCTAATCGTTCGGTGTGCCACGGCAGCATCCTGGCCAGCGCTGCGGTGCTGATCGGCCTTTCAGCAGCGCGTAACAGTTCCAGCAGTTGAGCGCGGAGATGAAAGGTCTCGGCTCTGGTCACAACGCTTCCCTCTTGGATTCGCCGTCGTCGGGGTGGGAACCGCTACCACCGTTGTCCGTGGCAGCGTTCAACGCGGCGCCGGGGCGGGGCTGGCGACGGTCGTCGATGCTTTGCCGCGCCGGGATCAGCAACGCCAATCCGCGCCGAACGCTGCCGTCCTTGCGCTTGCCGGTGGGAGTGCTCAGTGCCCGCAGCCACGCGCCGGGGCTGGGCTTGTCGTAGTCAACGAGTGCAGCCAACGCCACCACCAGCGCCATCAACTCGTAACGGTCGGTCTGTTGCATGGTGTGCCACAACTCATCTGGGCTCAGATCGTGCACGTCACCGACGACAGCGAGCGCTTTGCGGTACAGCTGCTGGCATTCGTTGATCCGGCTGTCACTGAGTGAAAACACCAGCGGCAACGTGCCCTCCCCCAGCAGGTGCCGCAAGTGCGCGGCTACCGTCGAGCCTTCCAGTAGCAGTCCCGCCCGCACTACCGCCTGGTCGGTCCAGAAGTCGTGCGGCCGGCCGTAGGGATCGGTGTCGCGCCAGCCGTCGGAGACGAACTCCTCGCGATGGCGGTGCAGGACTGTCTGCACCCTGCGGTCGGGCACGCCGTAGAACCTGGCGACATCGTCTCGGTGGTGGGGACGGGGACGATGCTGCGGGGCGACATCATCGAGTACCCCCACGATCTGACTGAGTGCATTGCGCTTGCGGCGGTCCCGTTCGCGCTGGTGATATTCGGCTTGTTGCCGGCGATCGGCCTCAGTGCGTAGCGCGGTTCGGCCCAGGCTATTGGTGGTGTCGTAGTCCATCATTGCCGTCCTCCTTGCGCCTCGCGGTACACCTTCGGATTGACCAATGCAGACCACGACACCGGTTGCAGCCCAACGAACCCCCGCGCGCCATCTCGCCAGGGTCGGCGGGCCAGGCGTGCGGGCGACTCGAATACCCAGTGGTACAGCTGTTGTGTCTTGCGGGTGTTGCCCCACGGGGAGCAACAGCCGCGAGCGCGGTGGACATCGACGAGCACCGCAGCCCCCAGCCACCCCTGCTGGGCGGCGTGGAAGTCCATGGAACGTAATCCTTTACGGGTGCCGATCTCGACGCCGGCGAGGTCGAGCCTGGCCCCGGAGTAGATCAGGACGGGGCCGCGGTAGGCGGTGGTGTCGGTGCGGTTCTCGACGTTCTTCCCGCCGGCTTCCTCGGGCACCATCAGCATCGACGCCCACGGCCGCCGCAGGGTGAGACCCATCGTGTGCCCTGGTAGGGCCAGTGGATCGGAGGGCGCTTGGAGGTAGTCGCACAACACCTGCTGAATGCCGCTGCCCGGCGTGTCTCTGCAGGAACACCGGGTGTGGTCGGTGCCGCCGCCGCCGTGGCGGTGAAGGCCCCGCAGTGTGTCGCTGCGCCCGGCCAGACGCACTGCGAACAACGCTGTTGCCGCCCAGCTCTGCCGTTCGATAGTTGCGGTGCTGTCCGACGAGTTGTCGAAGAACTCGGCAGCGTCCAGATCGTGGGCGATCTGCCGAAACGTCGCGGCGTGGTCAAAGCTCAGCGGTGCCCGCTCGTCGTGCGGCAGCGCGATCTGCGGGGCGGCAATCATGGCGGTCATCGGGAATCCCCCATGGCCGCAGTCAGTGTGGTGTGGCTCGCCCGGCGGTGCGCCGAGATCAGGTCGGCCAGTTCGATGATGTGCCTGCCCTCCATCGAGGCCAGCAGGTTGGCCAGGGTGGCAGCCGTCGTGGCTACGCACCGCCGACTGGGGCGAAACGGAGTCACACGGGCAGCGCCCGGTGTGATGGCGTCAAAGCCGGCCGCGCCTACGTTGGTGATCTGCCATCCGTAGTCATCGGTCAGCGTCAGTGCTGCCCAATACGCCTGGCGAACCGGAGCGCACGGCTGGGCCTGGCCCGTCGGTAAGAGCCATGCCGTGCGTGCATCGTCTGGGTGTGCCTTGCGTGCTGGCATGTGCAGCCGCAGTTTGGCGGTGATCAAGCGCTCCGCGGCCGTGCGCTCGGCTATCTCTAGACGCCCCAGGTGAGCCAAGAGTCGACCCACATGCAGTGGCAACGAGGGGTCACCGAAGCCGTACGCGCGGGCGTCGATGACGTGCTGCTGTCCCGCTTCGTCGCGGCCGGACCACCCGTGCGGGCCGAACTGCTCCACTGTCCAGCCATGATGGGTCAGTCGTGACATCGCCCAGTACACGCGCTCTGAGATGCCGTGGCTGCAGTGCCCCGCAGGCGGCTGGACGCGTCGTGCCCCTAATGGGGTTGAGGCGCCGTCGCCGTCTGCGATGCGCCGCTTGGCGGTGTGCTTCACATTGGCCTCCTTCTCTTACCGTTGTGGGGGCTGCTCGCGGCGCCCTGCTGTGGGTGGCGGCTGCTGGTCCTCGTCTCGACCGCGGTCCGACAGCGGGGTGCTTGCGGCCGTATTTCCAGCCGGTGGGCTCGTTGCGGATCTGCCCGTGCGGCCGGAGGCAGGAGCTGATCCTGCTGACTGCCCAGGCGGCGGCGGTGGTGGCGGCGCGGGTCGACGTCCTGCGGTGCTGTCGTCACTTTTGCTGCGACGGTCAGAAACAGCCTTGGCTGTCAGTGCCGCCCCGGCGACGACCGGGGCGGCCGGCCCCGCCAGCGCCGATGCGCCGGCGGTCCCAGCTACACCCGCCGTCCCGGCCGCCCCAGCACCAGCCCCTGCTGCTGGCGCCGCGGCCGCCGCGCGGGCACCGACGGCCCCCGCGCCACTGCTCACACCAGATGCGGTGCTCGCCGGGACCGCGCTGCTGGCGGGGGTCGCCGCTGGCGGCGCGACGGTGCGCGCACCACCAGCGCCGGGACCCGATCCTGGGCCGCGCGATCCGGCACTGGCGGGCGTCGGGGGATGCGGTCGGCGTCCAGGCCCTGACCCAGGCCCACGGCTACCGACGTCGGAGTTTTGACCAGAACTCGGCAGTCCGGTGTCATCGCGCATCATCCGGCGCATGTCGCGGGCATTGCCCCGCATTGCCGCAGCCTGCCCGGCAGGTCCCATCCCGAACTGGAATGACCGTTTGGCGATCGTCATCGGGCCGGGAAGCCCGGAATCGCCGAAGCCGCGTAGCAGCGCGCGGAATCCGAACACCGCCGCTGCGGTGATCAGCAGCATCACGATCATCTTCATGATCGGATGGCCGATATCCATACCCGGCATGGTGTTGCCGGTGACATGGGACATGATCACCAGCACGACACCGAAAGCCGCTGTGGCAAACATCATCTCCACGCCGTGCACCAGCAGTTTGAGCGCGGTGCGCTTGGCGTACTGACGTTGCGGTCCCGGAGCGACGGCTACTGCCGCGGCGGGGACGAGCACCAACACGTTCCAGAAGGTGAGAAACCCGATGCGGATCACTTCGCAGCCCATGTAGCACAGCAGCAGCAACAGCACCAAGACGATGCAGTTCATGAAAAACATCAATCCGACTGTTTCGCCGCTGAGTTGGCGTGCATGCACCACCGCTTCCATCCGGCCGCATTGCTCCATCGCCTGCACCGGCCCGCTGGCGGCTCCGGCGATCGCAGCAGAGGTCCCCTCGATGCCGCTGCCTCTGTTCAGGGCGGCATTCCAGGCCGCCGCGCAGCCGGAGTAGTTGTCGATGACCTCCCCGAAGTTGGCGATCTGGATGGGGTGGCGAACCAACACGGTGGCCATCCATTGGGTCAACGCCGTGGTCTGGGCATCGATGTTGCCGCCGGCCAGCGACCCGTTGTTGCCCACTCCCAAGGAAATCTGGAACCCGAGGGAACGGCCAACGGCTAGCAAGCCCTCCTCGCCCACCAACTCCTTAACCGGGTCACGCAGGAACAAGGCGATCAGCAGGATCACCAGAAATCCGCTGCCCATCACCGCCGCCCCGGTGCCGAAACCCCGGCTATAGCAGAGCATCCCGCCGACGAACAAGCAGATGACCAGGGCCAGCGGGATGATCTGGAAGGTTTGCACGAAATGGCCGATCGCCGCGGCCACGGGGGCGGCAAGCGCACCCAGCCAGCCCAGCCACACCGACCCCAACGCGAACTTGATGAACCAGATCCCCAGGGCGCAGACCGTTACCAGGAATCCGCAGCACAGCCCCAGCAGAGTCGCTAACTGGCTGTAGGTCAACGCAATCTGGACACGGTCAGCGAGGCCGGGCACCCACGACGAGGGGTCCAGCATGCTCATGTCGCTGCCCTGCTCGCGAACGGCATCGAGCATGGAGACAGTGCCGATGAAGTACGACCCGATGGGCTGACCGGTGGTGTCGGTGATCCCGGTCCATCCCACGGCATTGGTGAATCCTGCTGCGCTGGCCTGAGGCGCAGTCACCAGCGCGACGAGCGCCCCGGCCCACAGGAGTTGGGTCATCAGCCATGCCCGGCGAAGGCCGGGATGGGTGTAACGCCAGGCGCAGTAGGCGGTCAGCATGGGAGATGTACTCCCGCAGTGTCATCGAGTCCTCGGGTGTCAAATGCCTGCACGCGCTCTTGCTGCACCGGGGGCAGCATGTCTACCAGCCCGGCCCGGCCGAACTCGTCAATGAGATAGGCATACCCGTGCCCTTCGACGGTGCGAAGATCGAGCACTTCGGGGTACTCGTCGGGGTCGATGCCGATGGCCTTGAACTCTGTCCGCGCCTGGTCCCGCTCAATGGGCTTGAACGGTGTGATGATCCGCGACGGCAAGTCCTTTGTCGGAATGCCGTGGAAGTGCTCCACATGCTGGGAGATCGCGATCAGGCCGTAACGCTCCTTGCGGCCCTGGGTGATCAAACGAACCGCGTCCTCCTGCCCGACCGGCGAGGAGAAGTAGGTCCGCGCTTCTTCAGCGACAAACCAACCGAATCCTCCCGGTCGGCGGTGCGGCCCGGTGTATGCCTCACGGGTCAGCGCGGCGATCATCCCGTAGATCGCAAACCCGGCCCGCGCCCGAGCACTCTGACGGCGGTACTGGTGCAGGTCCTCGGTTTGCGCCGTCGTCGGCAACTCCAACTCGGAGGTCAACCAGACAACGGCATCCCTTTCGGCGATCGGCGGCACAGGCAGCGACTCGTCGAACATTGCCCGCAGGTAGTCGATGTTCGCCCACATGTCGAGCTTGGCGGTCAAATCGGCGTACTCACGGGCCTGCTGTCCGCGCAGACTGTTCAGGTACCGGACCAAGGCGCCGAGGCTCTCAGCCACCCGTTGATCTGGACGCAGCAAGAACCGCAGTTGCCGGGCGACTTCGGCGTCCGGTTCGACACCCATCATCGGCAGCAGGTGGTCCAGCGTGCGTTCCACTGCAATCTCGCGCCGGAAGATCCGCAGACCGTCCATCGACACGTCCCCGCGGGTCGGATTGATGTAGACGACCCGATCCCCAAGATGGGCAAGGGCCGGCTCCCACTCCCGGTTGGTGCCGGGATCGACAATCGAGCATTGGCTGTTGCGGGCCAGCAACTCGGTCACGATCCGCTTGGCGCCCTGTGACTTCCCGCCGCCGGGTGGACCGAAGAACAGCACCCCTGGTGCGCCCCGGCGGTGTGCGACACCTTCGGGGTCCAGCAACACCGGGCTGGGACGGCGGGTGGCCATGTTCCGCGCGAACAGGATTCCGGTGTCGTTGCCCAATTCGTTGGACACCAGTGGTGAGAACCGTGCCCACTCGGTGGTGGTGGTCGGCTGGTCGAATTGACTCCGGGGGCTGCGTTCCTCGCTGCCGGGAATGCCCGTCTGCCACAGCGCCACCTGTGCGCTGCCACGCCACCGACTCAACGTGGTGTCGAGCTCCTCGGCGAAATGCGTCTGCAACTGATGTGCAGCGCGGTCGAGTGCGTCTCGTGTCGCTGCACCGACGGCCACTACCGTGGCGGCGCTGACCTCCCGTTCCAACTTGCTGGCCCGCAGTTTGGCGTTGTACTCCTCGCCGGCGGCGTACCGCTCGGCCAGATCAGAGTTGCTGGCTCGCGCGGACCCACGCTGGAACGCCTGGTCATCGAGATTGCGCTGAGCACGGTCGATCTGGTTCAACGCTCGCTCAGCCGCGCGTGTGCTCACGTGCTGAAACCAGTCGACCTCGACCTCGGAATCGACCTCGACGTCGTAGAGGGACAGAAGATACTCGGCCCGTGGGTATACCAGGCCCGCTCGCGGTAGCTGCGCCACGGCGAGCATGCTCTGATAGCTCGCGGGTTGCTTGGGCCGCCGAATCACCAGAAGGGGCGCCAACGACGGCAGCAGCCGCCGCCACCAGCTGCGGTGGTCACGACGAGACATCTGATCACCGCCGTCGAAGTCGGCAGGCATCAGCGAGGCAAAGTCGGTGCTGGTCAGCCGATCCGGGCCGCCTGGCTCATGCGGGAACGGTTCGGAGAGTGCGCCCAGCGACCAGCGACGTCGGTACCACCAATGGATCTGGCGGGGGGTGGCGGGGCGTGCATTGAACTGGCGGGGAATCTTCGTCAGGAGCTTGTCGACCATCTCGCGATAACCGGCCAGCGACTGCGGGTCGTCAGGATCGCGCCCTGCCACCACCGTCGCCATCTTGGCCAGACCGCCCACCCCACTGCGGCCCTCCATCCCGGCATCGACAGGGATACGCAGTCCGAAGACCTGCTCGTAGAAGGGCTCAATCTGCACGAAGTGCTCCCAATCCCGCACTTCCTGAATCCAGTTGGGATAGCGCTCGTACCCGGAGAGCATGCGCCGCAACAACTGTCGCGGATTGATACGCACGTTGGCGCCCCACAGCAGCATCCCCGAGGGAAGCTGACGGACCAGGGGGCGGTGTCCTCGGGAGACAGCGTCCTTGAGTGCGTAGGACATCATGCCGCCCGGTTGCCCGTCGACAATGAACTCGGCGTAGACACCGCCGGGGGTGAAGATGAGGTTGTCGATGACCTCCTCGGGCGGCGAGAGCCACGCGTCGCGACGCCCGTCGACGGCGGCGGTATGGCGGTTGCGGACCAGGCCCTCCAGCAGCCACATGATCCGATAGAACGGACTGGGCCGCGACACGGGAACCTGGCGAGCCAGCACGGTCAGTCCGGCGGTGATCGCCGCCCCGAACAGGAAGACCGCGACCGCATGCCCGGATTCCAGCCAGTGGCGGGTCGCCCACACGGTGGCCGCAGAGCCGACCAGGAAGGTGGCCCCGTCCCAGATGCGCCACGGCGCAAACCACAGCCGGGTGTTGTCGTCGATGTGCGACAGATAGATGGGGAAATCGCGCACATCGGCGTAGACCCGCGCCCGGCGTGGTTTATCTGCGTCGTCGGCCACCATGACTCCTTGCTGGGGTTGTTGCGGTCGCTCAGCCGAACTGGCCGGAAGTGATTCCGCCGCCGTGCTTGTCGACGGTGCTCTTGATGCTCACCGCAAGCCCGACCCCGCCGAGGATGATGGCCGCAATGGCGATGCCTCCGAGCACGCGGCCGGCGGCGGCACCGAAGCCGCGCGTGAGCGAAAACGCCCCGGCGACACCGCCGACGGCGATGGCGATGATCGCCAACGGAATCTGCGCGGACTGCCACAGCGAGGGAATGGCGGTGAACAAGTCACCGGCTGCCAGGGTGGTTACGGTCATGATGCGTTCCTTCCGGGTGTACTGATGAGAGGGGTTAATTCGGGGTTTGTGCGCTGCGCCAGTCGGTGGCGACAGTGACCGGTACCAGGGCGTCGTCGGTGGACACTGCGGGAGCGAAGTCGATGGCCGCCACCAACCACCGACCGCCAACGCCGGTCAAGGTCAGCGGGTAACTCAGCTCACTGGGCGCGTACTGCGATGTCACTGCGGTGACAGCCGCCAGCACGCGCACGGTCTGCCCGTCTGCGGGGGCTGTCGGCGGCGGCGTGACAGCGGTGATTCCCGAGATCGTCACGCTCTCATAGGCTCCGGCAACGCCCAGCAGCTTCGATTCGGCAGTGACGTAGCGCTCCACCGACCCGTTGCCGGTCAGGTACGCGGTGAGGAATCCGGCGGCCACGGTGTAAGCCGGGTCCGATTCACTGAGGGTGGTCGGGTAGCTCAGGGGCAGATCCGCGCCAGCACCGGGACCGCTGATCCGCGCTGGCAACGACGCTGCCCGCGGCCCAAACCGCGACCACAGCACCGGCACCCGGTACAGCGCCCTTTGCGGGCTGGCCGATTCATACGGGCGTTGGGTCACCCCCACCACCACCGAGAAGACCTCGGCGTCGGCGTCCTTGCCGGCGGTGCCCGCAAACGTCACTGCGACCACGGTGGGGGTGTTGATCACCACTGCCGGAGTGGAGGGAAGTTGCAGATTCCCTTTGGGGACCGAGACGAACTGATCCAAACTGTGGGCATCGGACTGGCTTGCGGTCAGCCACACCGACACGTAGTCCTGAGCGAATGCACTGACCACCGCCGACTTGTTGACCACTTCCCGAGAAGGGGTGACGAGATCCGGCGGCGAGCCAAACAAGAACTGCCACACCAGGTTTAGTCCTGCCAGCGCGGCCAGACCGATCGCCAGCGGTTTGATGACCGCGGTGGCGGTGTGTTTGCCCCGTTGGATGCGGCGCTGCCAGATCCTGCTCATCTGCATATCGAGATTCCTCGCTGTTACAGCGGCTCGTGGCCGATGACCTTCAAACTCTTGATCGCGAACGCGGCATCGACAGGGTCGGACTCCGGGTGCCCACCCATCGAGTCGGCAGGCAGCGGGGCCAGCGACAACGGCGGTGTGGGGGCAGCGAACCCCCCGGCGGTTGTCGTCGGTGACGCTCCGGCCTCGGGCTGAGCCGGTGGCCGGGAGGTCTGCCGGATCAGGATCTTGATCTTGGAGGCCAGGACCCGCTTGATCGGCTGAACGGCTTCACCGTGAACGTTCTTGGTTTCCTGAGTCACCAGCGTCGAGTCGGTGTCGTTGAACAGATACTGCACGGTGGTGACCACGCGATACTGCCCCCACTGCGACACTCCGCTGGCATCTTTGCCCACCCAGCCGGGAGTCAAGGAAATCGCGGTGATCATGTAGGTCTTCGACAGGTCGATCTCGATCACCTGTCCGTCGGCCCCACCGCGCACACAGACAAACGCGCTGTGCGGATCAGCCCCGGCCATCGTCTGCGCCGAAGTCGACCCCGCTGCGCAGGACTTCGCGGCATCGGCGGTGTACGGAAGGGGCCGGTCGGAGGTGTCTGCCACCGCAGGTTTCGCCGGCGCCGGCCGTGAGGGCGGCAGATCGCCAGGCTCGGTGACCGATGCGGCAGTCGGACGCGCGGCCGGCTCATCGGAACCGTAAACCGTGACCGCACCGACGATCGCCACCAACACCGCCACCAGCCCCGCCGCCGCAAAGCCCATCGCGATCTTGCCGTCGAACCGGCGCGGCCGTTCCAGCTCGCCGCGGTCCTCGTCACCATCGACCGGAGCTACCAGGTCACGCGGGAACCCCTCGGCCACGCCCATCGGATCGGCGTAATCATCGAACGGGTCATCCCCGTCCTGCTCGTCCTCGTCGTAGAGATCCTCGCCCAGTTCCTCGTCACCGTAGAAGTCATCTACCTCGGCGTCGTCGTCAACCTCATGGTCGGCCTGGGCGCCCTCGGGAGGCTCGAAGCCGGGGGCATCAGGGTAGAGACCATCAGCATCCCCCGGCGTCTGCAGTTGAAGCGTCCACTCCTCATTGGTCATCGTCATCGCGGCCTCCGCTGAGGATCGACACCGTGATGCAGGGTGGCCGCCGCCCGCGGGCTTATCCGACGCCGCTGCCCCCGCCACGACCGCCCCACTGGGTCCTGTTGCGGTGCGCCTGCACGGCCGCGAGCGGCGGGCCGCGGTGCCCCCACCAACGTGGCCGGCCACAGGTGCGATCCGCCCACCGCGACGACGCTGGACGGCGAAGTGGTGTTCACGGGTAAAGCAATCGAGACACCCCCGCCGCCCCCTGCCGCAGCCGGACCAGGGACGCCATCCCGGCGGCCCAGCCTGTTCACAGACACGCGCAGCAACACCCCAATTAGCAAGAGCCCAAACACAACACCCAGGTAGAGCGTTGCGGACTCCCCCAAGAAGGAGACAACTGCCAGTCCCGGCGCTACGCTGTCCAACATGTTTCTCATCGTGACAGACCAGACACAGAAAGACAACACGTAAACAAATGTTGTTCAAGCCGGGTGTTGACCGATACGACGAGCTGCGCCGCGAGTGGATCGCGGAGCACTCCGGAATCTTCACGATGCAGATCCGCCGAGCCGAGCTGCTCAACCGACGAATTCGCCGCCGCCACCGCGAGACCGCTGGAGCCCGCCCCAACCCCTATGACGATCACGCCACCCACCCACTGCTGAGCAGGGGCGCCAAGACCGTCGAGGCCAAACTAGAGCTGGGCATCGTGGTCTTGGCGGCGCTCGCCGCGCCCCTCGGCTGGGCGGTCGGCAGATTCCTCTACCAGCGCATCGAGACCCTGATCCCCGACCGCCTACGCTCCTACCCAGTACCGGCGCTGCTCATCGCCGCCGCAGTCCTCGGCGCCTTGACCACCGTGCTCTACAACCCAGGCCCCAGCCTGAGCAGCGCAATCTTGGCGCCCTGGCTGATGGCCCAGATCCCCGCAGCCGCGCTCACCGCCGGGATCTACGGCATTCTCAACGGCTGGCTGGCCATCGACGGCTCCACCGAGTGGTGGCCACTGACGCCGCCACCGCCGTCCGTAGACCTGCCTGCGCAACTGCTACCTGACGACCTCACCGCACCCTCGCTGTTCGACACCGAAACGGTCGCAGAACCCATCGAACTGACCCCCTTGGGCGCCGGACCTACTCGCTCACTCCCCCGATCCTCGGCGTTGCTCCTCACGGCCCTGGTGCTTAACGTGCTGGGCATCATCTGGACAACGGCAGCCGTCGGGGTCGGAGTCAAGACCACCGTCTCGGAGGCGCTGACTCCCTCAAGCACCATCGGCTTGCGCTACCACCCGAGTTAAGTCGCTCTAGCCACGCTTGGACCAGTCGGTGCTTTGACCTGGGGTTCTTGCGGGGCTTAGTGCCCATTCTGCGCCCTAAGCTGGGCCGGTAGCCTCGGTTGGAGGTGTTGATTCGGCGGGTGCGCACGGGTCCGGGTGCTACCGCTGTGCAGATCGCCGGGTCCGTGGACGGCCCGTCTTCGTATCGTGCGGCATGTGGGTTCTGCCCGCGGTAATGCCAAGCTTGGCCTCTGATGGACGAAGTCCGGCGGCTGTTCCGCTTCCCACCATCCCATGTGTCCCCATCGTCCCTTCCGGCCCGAGCTCGGGACACAGGACTTCTTGAACCTCCCCAGTCCCACAGGAACGCGCCAGCTCAACGAGCTGCGGCCATTGACGCCGCCACCCCGCCCCCCGTCGAACGCTTGTTTCGGAAGTCCAGCCATATGGACCGCCTTTCGAACAGCGTTCTGCTAAGAATGCACGAAGCTTTCTGTGGCACGGTGAAAGAAAAATGGAAGAGGTGGGTTGTGTCAGCAGCCACTTGGCATGTCCGCTGTCGTCGCGCTGCTGCGGCCGCCACAGCGATCGGATTGCTCGTAGCCGGGTGTTCGTCTTCTTCGGATGAGCCGGTGCCGCCAGCGACTGCTGCGCAGTCTTCAGAACAACCACAAAGTGAGACCGCCGGTGTTGATCCGTCCCCTGTTGTGCCAGTTCAAACCGTCCGGTCTGGACTCGTCGTAGAGACTCGGAATGATCAACGCGTGACGATCGGGTTTGTCGACCCCCAAACAGGTAACTACTCCAAACATGCCGTATTCGAAAATGTTGATTTTTACAAAGACGAAACACTGCTCGATAGCCACGATATTCGGCTAGCTCCAGATTTATTAAGGTACGCAGTTACGCGAAAGAACTCGAATACTGTGGGATGGGTGAACGAAGATGGCTCGTTCACCGATGTGACACCAGAGGGCGTGCCCTCGGGGCCCTTCGATGGGCCTGCGCCCGCCTACCAAGCAATCGGTTTTGATGGCGCCGGGAACTTCTACTTCACCGAACAAAGGGACCTTGATGTCGCCTGGTACGTGGTCAAGGCAAGTGACGGGTCACGTGTGGCCGCGGCAGAGCCTCTCGACCCCCCTGGCAACCTAAAGGGCAAGCGAACGTCCGACATCGCACGGAACGGCGCTGGCGAACTATACGCCCGGAAATGGAGTTGCGGAAAGAATCGAGGCCCCTACATTTCACTCGACCGGGCTGCCCTCATTCCCGATATGCGCAATGACTACACGGACCGGACCCTGATAGTTCGGAAGGTGGACGAGGAGGGATGCGGCGTTGGCACTCCCGCAGATAAAGTTTCACTGCTGCCGGAAGCAAACGAATCAAGAATTTCAAATCCTGTTGGGAGCCCAGACGGGCAGCATGTCGCATTTAGGCGAAACGTATCCGAGCTGTGGATCACCGATAGCAATGGCGGTGGCGCCCCAAGAGAAGTCGAGCTGAATGGAATTGACCTCGATGAAAGCACCACGCTCGTCGGTTGGACGTAGATCAAAACCTCGGTCAAGAAACTCGCGTACTGCCAATCCGCTTAACCGCCGCTCCGTAAAGTCCGTCTAGACGAGCTATGGGGCCCTGGCGGCACAGATCGGGGCTACGTGCTCCCGCAGGACCGATCCGAGGTGCCGGGCGTGTCCGAAAGGAGGAGGCGCTGGACCGCCTCAGGCTCGCCGCCGAAGCCCGCTCGAAAGCGGACGCAAATCACCGGTGTGGCAGGACAGTGACGGTGCGTTCGGCGATAACGTCGGGTTGTCCTTCTTGACTTACAGTCACGGTCACGGTGTAGTCGCCGGGCGCCTTGGCTTTGACGAAGGTGCCGGCGTTGTAGGAGTCGCAGTTCGAAGTAGCTTTGGTTTCGGAAGTACCGGGACCGGAGATGCGCACGGTCGACGTGCAGCCGGATCGGACCTGGTCTGGCCCCGAGAAGGATTTCCAAAAGACCTGGATGCTTTTGGCGCCGGTGTTATCGGCGCGGTAGGTGTCGCCTTCGACCCGGTCGTACGCCCAGGTCGACACCTCGACCCGGTCGATGACCGACCCTGGCGCCGCTGGTACGGAAGTCTGCGGGGCGGGGGTTGGTGTAGAGCTGCGCAGCCGGAAGTCCTTCACCGAGGTCCTAGACGCCTCATCAAGTCCACCGGCAACCAGATCCCCGAGTTGTTGGGGCAATTCGGTGAGCACAGCGACGGCGACGCTGAGGCGGTGCAGCGCCTCCTTTCGGACGTTGCTGCCGCCTTGAGCTTCGGCATGTGTGACAAGGCACTGACTGATATCACCGATCATGTTGACGACTTCGCCGTAGGTGATCTTGGGGCCGACGTCGGTGGCGTTGTCAGCAGTGGCAAAACAGTCCCATGTGCCGGGAATGTGCTCAAAACGCTTCAGGTCGATATTGAGCATGCTCATACCAGACAACAGGCTTTTCGCGAGGATGCCCTGCGGCTGCGGGGTCATCCGGATATCTCCTTCGGTGACACCGCGGTTGAGGATGAACCGTCCGGCGGAGCGGCCGGCCAGTACCCCCCTGTTGGTAGATGTCAGGCCAGCAGTGATTGTTCCGGCTGAGTCGGCCATGCTCATAGTCTGGGTGACGATCCATTCGCCGCCGATGGTCTCTGGCGCCACCGTGATTGCGTAGAACGCTCCGGTGGCGTTCTCGAAGTCAATGCCGATCGCACCGTCGACGTTCACCAGACATCCGGCGACTGCGCCGGGACGCACAGCGGTCAAAACATAGTCGGTGCCGTCGAGGTTCAGCTCACTTTTGTTGCGGCACGGTGACTTCGACTCCCCGCGGACCATCTCGCCGAAGACGCGACCGACCCCGTCTTCGATCACCTTCAGTACGTCAATCACACTGACCCAGAATGCGGTCAGGTGAGTGACTTCTGCGGTGACTGTCTTTGTGGCCGGATCCCACGTGGCGGGGAACATATCCTGCTGATTCGGATCATTGGTGGATCTCGACTCTACGACAGGTACCGCGGTGGAGGTCATTTTCGCGGCGAGATCGGGTCGGTCGCTCAGATCGAACTGCAACCGCACCGGGGCGCTGGGCTGCGTTGCTCCCTGGTCGAGCTCCACGCTGAGTGGAGTGGTCAACACCGTGAGCGCCTCGCCCGGCTCAGCCTCGATACCAGCAGGGGTGAGAGTGAGTTGCCGCCCAAGGTCGCCCCCCTCGGGCGAAACATCCACGCGCACTCCATCGACCACCACCGACCCCGCATGTTCACCATGAGATACAGATGTGGTCGGGGGCGGTGCACTTGTTGACGGCTGTTCACCAGTCAGGAACGCGCACGAGGATAGGAGCACGGCGGCCACGCCGACCACCGAGACAAGCCAACTACGCTCAGTCACCCTCGCCCTCCTCATCCCCGGTGTACTGGTCCAAGCCCCTGTGACCCTTGAATCATCTTGCAAGGAAATCATTCTGGGACTCTCGCGTGCGGCTCGTACTTTGGTGGCACACCTGGGTAGCGACTGTGGTCGCGCTGGTCCAACGGGATCTCGAATGTGCGGCGATCAACCGCAGTAGTTCTCGGGGTTGCTGCGGCATTCCCTCATCACATCGCGCGGGTCGCCGATCTTCACCACTTTCGATGCTCGACCACCCGGCAAGACCCAGTCAGACCACGGATTGGCCGGATCAACCGGGTACGCACCGGGATACTGCGCCGCCCGTTGGACCACGGGCGTGCCGCCAACGAACTGCGACGGACTTGTAGAGCAGGTGAGGCCAACGCCAATCTTCATGTGGGGCCGAAGGTCCTCGCACAGCTCATGGACAGTGATCGTTTCCGCTGCTGCCGCGCCAGGCGCTAACAGCAGGCCACCAACCGCCATGCCGCTCACTGCGATAGCGACTAGCACTGTACGAATCATTGGATCCCCCCATGGATCTGCTTGAAGTGTCTGCAGCGGCGTTGCTCTGCTATAGCTGGAAGTGAATCTAGCAGCCGACCGACCGCGCCGGACGTCCATTTGCAACTCGCATCTACCTGGGCGTTGGACTCCACGGCGCAGAACCTCGTTTGTGCGCCCCGGTATCTAGGTGAGTTCGCCGCGCGAGGCCTGGCACTTCCCATCTCGTGGTCAGGTCACCCACCCGGCCACATGCGAGATCGTCGTAGCACGGCTACTCGCCGGTACCCATCTTCCGCAGTTCGGCGGCGGTCATCGAACCCATTGACTGCCCGGCTGCGCTGACCACATCTACACGCTGGACGACCTGGCGCAGCCAGAGGCCCTCGTCATCGTCGAACGCCACCGGGATGCCGAACAGTTCCGCGTGATTGTCGTAGGGGCTCAGCTCAAGAACTACGGGAGGGGCATCCATCACCACCGTTACTACCCCACCGTTGACCGACACATCAGTGACCGCTTCGGCGAGCATCACCCCTGCTGCGGCCCGCTCATCGATGTACTCCTGGAATGCCAGTTGAACCTCAGCCTGAGTCGGATCTGGACGGGCAGCAGGGGCCGGCTCGGGCGCGGCTGCCGGGGGCGGGTCCTGCGCGGTGGATGCCCCAGCGGGAGCAGCGGGGCAGTCCAGCATGAACTTGAAGCTGTTGTCCGCGATGGACGCGCCCTGCTCGGCAGCGGTGATCACACCGAACTCGTCGGACTTGATCACGCCAGCCTTCATGGTGTTGCCGACCATGTAGTCGCACTGCGCCACGATCCGCCAGTTGGCGCGGTCGAAGATCCCCCGCTCGCGGTTGACACCGTCAACGATGTGCTGACCGAGATCGACCGCGTCGACCTTGATCCCGTTCTTCTCCTCGGCGAACGAGATCGGAGACGGGATCACGACGGGCGCCTTGACCACCTGCGGGGCCTCGGCTTCCTTGGCCGGGGCAGCGTCACTGTTGCTGTCACTCTTTTTGTCGTCGCCGCCGCACGCCCCGCTGAGCGCAATTAGGACCACGAATGCGGCGGCGCCGCCGCCGACCCACTTGTAGACCTTCTTCTTCTCCTCGGGGGACTTCGCGGCCCAGTCGGCCTTAGCCTGCTCCATGCGCTCTTCGCGGGCTGCCTTCTTCGCATCCTCGGCGGCGAGCTTTTCTTCCGCTGCCCGCTGGGCTTTCAGATTCTTCAGCGCTTTGCGTTCGCGACGCCCCACGGAAAATCCCCCTGTGTGTCCAGTGACCGTTTTTCTGACCATAGCCTCAGTGGCTGACGCGCGTCAGCCATACCTCGTTCAGCGCGGTGTTCTTAGGACAGTCGCCCCCGTCGATGCCTGCCTGCGCCAACTACTCTCGTCGATTCAATGAATCAGGACGCTGGTGGTGCTATATCTAGGACGACTCGCTCCGGGGATATCCAGACCGTCGGGGCATCGGGATAGGGGCTCGCGGTGTCCGACTTCTTATTCGTTCTTTTTTTGGTGTTTTTGGCCGTTGTCGCTGTTGCAGCGGTGGCGGTAGCTGGGCTGGTGATATTCGGCTTTGTGAAGGGGGAAGGGCGCTGGCCGGGCTTCTCGGCGAAGCTATTTACGAGGGCTCCAGGTTCGACGGCGCCGGCATCGAGTAGCGCACCTGGTCGCAGACCCGCTCAACCGCCGGGTCGAAAGCCGAAGCCGTCAGTGAATCCGCCAGGATCGGGCAAGTTGCCTGCTGCGGTGACGCCGCCGGTTCGGTGGACCGCAGCCCGTGGTTGGCCGTGGATCGCCGGGGCCGGTGTCGTTGTCGGAGTAGCCGGCACGGCTGCTGCGACCGCTATCGCCGGCGGGTGCGGAGCGCCTGATCACGGTGCCGAGGGAACCGCGCGGCAGTTTTCGGCTGCCGAACAGAGTTACCTGCGAAGCGTCAAGGCGTGGTCTGGCGGGTCCGACGAATGGCCGTCAGACGAGGTCCTGGTTGATCAAGGTCATACGATATGCAGTCACCTCAAAGCGCACCCAGGCCTGATGACAGAAGCAGCGATCTTGTCGGCAGGTCTGGAAGTGAGGACCGCACTGGCTAACCATCAGGTGCGGACGGCGATTGTGGAGCTATGCCCCGGCCAGCGGCATCGCATCGGGTGAGCGTCATCGACTCCGTAATGATCAGCAATTCTAAAGTGTGGCCCGGTCTCGGGGGGCCGCCTCCAAAGGTGTTGCGCACCAGCCTGTAATAGCCGCCATTCTCCATTTTGAGATGGCCCGCGGTGACGAAGCCTATAGCTCTACGTCGTTGCGGTGGTCGGCCCACAGTCTCCGAAGTCGGTTTGCCGCACGCGAATAGTGTTCTTCAGCAACGCGATCTGTTGTACCACTCCGTTGGAGAATCTGACGGATGGCCTGGTCGTAGTAGTGCAGAAACACCGACCAGTCCGGAATCTCGACGGATGTGCCCACACCACCCCTGACGAGCAGGCGAGCGTGTTCCCGAGTTGGTGGCAGCAGTTCCTGCCACCTTAGTGTGGCTCCCAGGTCGCTGCTGAGGTTCTTGTGGGCATCGGCCTGCCCGAGGCTTTGACTGCGCCGGTTGGTCAGCCCCGACCAGTTCTCGGCGGCGGTCAGTAGTTCTTCCTCGCGGGCGCCGAACATGATCACCGAGGCGCCGAAAATGTCGCGCAACTCGTTGGCGTACGTGGGGCCGTAGACGGTGTCCAGCGACGAGGATGCCTGAACTGCGGCCATAAAGTTGATCCCGAGGCCACGGCCTTCACCGACGATCCTACGCAGCGACGGAATCGGTGCGGTGTTGGGCAACTCATCAACGATGATCAGTAGTCGATGCATCGGTTCACGCGCGGAAGTCTTCTCACGCCAGCGTCGCACCAGAGAATCCAGCAAGGTCACCGCAGACCCCGCCACGGTGCCATCTGCCGGCGCGAGCACGTACAGCGTGGCCTGTGGGTCATCGAGGAATTCGGGGGTGAAGGCTTCGGCGCCGGGTCGTTTCACCAAAGAGGTCCGCAGCCACGGTGTGATCGCCTTGCGCATAGTGATGGCGACCGAATCCCGCTGCCGCGGATCCATTTCCATGATCCGCAACATGCCCATCGACAGGGTTGGGTACTCGTGGCAAATCGCGGCGGCCTGTGCCCACCCCGGTTCAGCGGTGTTCTCCGGGTCGATATTGTCCACCCCAGTCAAAACCCAGTCCATACCCTTGTTGTTGCCCTGGGGACTGGCCGCATACAAGAACGCCGCCAGCGGCCCGGCGGCCTGGGATTCCCACACGCCGCCGTCGGAGACCTGGTCCGCGCCTGAGCCCAACCCCACCGTCGACATCTGCATGATCGTTTCGGCCACAGTCAAGGCTTCATAGGGGCTGTCGATGGTCACCGTCGGGTCATAGGTGTTGGCGACAATGCCGTCCGGGTAGACCGGGGATTTCAGGGGCCGCAAATCAAGCAATGCCCGCGGCCCCCAACGCCGTTGCATCACGTTTTGCATCAGGTCGTCCTTTGAGGAGACCACGACCGCCGGCCCGCCCCACAACACCGCGGCCGGTGCCAGAATCCGACGCGACTTTCCGGTGTCCGAGGGTGCCGAGACCAGCACCATCGGGGCACTGCGCGGCACGTACAGTTCCTCCCCGGACCTCGGTGCCCGCCGCCGAGCAAACCCGCAGTAGGTGGTGGGCGTCGGGGTAAACGCCGGGGCCGCGCTCACCGCGGAACTAGCCACAACGCTGCTCCCACTGATCCTCGGTCGCGTCCAGCGCGTCCAAGGCGGTACGCACCGCTGCGAGGATCGAATTCCTATGGCGTGGTGCCGCTGTCAGCATCTCCACGACCGATTGCCCTGACATGGTGGCTGCTACGGAGCATCTCAGCGCTGCCTGCGCCCAACCGGGCGTCTGCACATCTTCCGGATCGGTGTTGTCGACGGCTACGCGTACCCACTGGATGCCCCGGTCGTTTCCGCGCGGGGACGCGGCGAACAACAGCGCGGCAAGGGGACTCACTGCCTGGACGTCCCAGATACTCGCCGGACGGTCCCGACCAAGTCCCTGCTTGCCCACTCGCAGGAGCGATTCGGCCTGCACGATCGCCGCATACTCACAATCCACGTAACGGGTCGGATCGTCCCCTGACATCATGACTGCATGCTGCCAGAAAGCGCATAATCAATCAACACGTCGACATATGCTGCACGCCCGTCCGGACTGCGACTACCGTCCGCCCTATGGATGCGTGCCTGATGTGGGCCTGACACCGCACCCTCTCATCAGAGAATGCACGCGGGGTGTTCTTAATGGGGTCTGCTGCACGATTGGTGACGTCTGAGCTGGCTTGTCTCAGGTGACCGACACGAACCGCAAGCTGATTCAGAGGCCATCAAGCAGGGCATGGCTCGGGGCGAAGGCCAGGCCGCGATGGTGAAACGCATCCGCAAGGTGATCAACAACCCCGTGCGTGCCGAGATGATTGCACAGACCGAGGCGGTCAATGCGTATCAGTCGGGATTGATGAACTTTGGTATCGACCGACGTATCGGCATCGTGCAGCGGACCCATGGTCTGTCTTCTCGCCTCGCCGAAGCTGTGGCGGTTGGAGGCTGGACGCATGGGGAGGGTTATTCACTGCGTGCGGGGAGGCGGGTTAAATTAGGCTGGCATCTGCACATGGATGTGTATGACGGTTGCTCCTCGACACATCGCTTGTTCTAGACAAAGGGGTGGGAAGTTCATGGTTCTGTGCAGGCTGGTCGGGATGTCGTCCGCTGTGTTGGCGGCTGTGCTACTGGCGAGTTGCTCGGGGGCGCCGTCGCTTACCGATGGCGTCGGCGGGGCCGCTTCCGATGTGGTTGCTAACGCTCTTGCGAAGCCAGACATTACGAACTTGACCAGCGACATGTTTCTGACCGAGCAAGAGTTTCCCGTCGAGGGCGAATACCGCTGGCTTCACGAGGTACGCAGGGTTGAGAATGCGCCCATGGGTCGTAATGCGGCCGATCCGACCGCTGACGAAAGGTGTCCGTGGGCGGGCGCGATGTCCGTGGGGCAGATTGCAGTCACCAATGACAAGTCGGGGAACTTTACGGCTAGTCCGGCTACATTCAAGCTTGACGTTGCGGCCTTTGATCCACCTCAGGATTGCAGGACATTCTGGGAAGACAACTTTATGGGTATTGATGTAGCCCGAGAGCAACGCAAGATCGACATCCCTGGTGCGTCTGATCTTCTTGTGGGTGCGTACAATTCGCGTAGTTTCGGGGGAGTCGGGTTCGTCCGCGGCACCATGATTGGCATCCAGGTCTCTCGTGATGGGCCGGGTGAAGTGACAAAGGAGCAAGTGGTCTCGATCTATAGAAAACAGGCTGAAAAGCTCGCTGGATTCTGATCGAGTTTCCCTCTGGATGTGAAGATCAAGCCCGTCGCAGCGGTCTCAGCGAAGGGAACATCCGTCGAACAGCTCAAAGCTCATGGGTGTCAGCTAAGCCGGGCACCTACGGCGCTTTGGCGTGACGTTGTGCCTCTGCCTCAGCCAGCCAGTCGGCGGCACGCGCGGTGCGCATGTTCGGCGGGAGTGCTTGTTGGTGGCCGTAATGGACGTCCTCGGCGGTCAACAGTGTCAGCACATCGGCGTCGAGTTCAGCACCGAGGTTGGGGTCGTTGAGATCGGCCCCGCTCAACCCGAGTGAACTGACGATGCGACTGTTGCGGTTCAGTTGTGCCTTTTCGACCACGGTGCGCACGAACCGGCCGTTGCCCAAGGCGTCGATGACGCGAATGATGTCGCCCTCGCTGCTGGTGATCTGGGTGTTGTAGTACTCGCCGAACTTCTGCTGTACCGCCACCAGCGCCTCGGGGGCGAATTTGTCGCTATCGGCACCGGCGATAGCTTCCATGATCGCGACGAGTTGGTCGGGGTTGTACGAGGTGTATTCGATGATGGTCGAAAACCGTGACCGCAAGCCGTCATTGGCTGCTAGCACGCGTTGGCTGGCCATCGGGTAGCCGGCGGCGATGACGACCATTTCGTCGCGGTGGTTCTCCATGAACGGCACCAAGGTGCTGATGATCGCCTGACCGAACGGGTCTCCGGTTCCGTATCCGCTGTGGATCAGGTCGCCGAACTCGTCGATGAAGACTGTGGCGCCAATACCCTTTTCGAGCTGTTCTCGGGTGTTGTTCTCCGTGTCGCCGACGTGGCGGCCGACCAGTTTGTCTCGCCGGGTCTCGTAGACGGCGGGGTCGCGCAGCAGCCCTAATCCGCAGAAGATGTGGGCGATCACTCGCGCCGAGACGGTCTTTCCTACTCCTGGTGGCCCCATCATGAGCAGGTGCCGCGATACCGGCGAGGTCGGCAGCCCCTTGCGCTCGCGTAGCACCCGCGCGATCGAGTCGTGACGTAGCTCAGAGATCCGAGCTTTGACCTCATCGAGGCCGACCATGGCCTCCAATTCTGCTTCGGCTTCTGCCAATAGCGACTGCGCCGAGCGGGCCGACTCTTGGGCGGCCCGTTCTTCGGGGCTGGTCTCCGTCTCCGGATCCCAGCGGTCGGTACGCGTGTCGATGGTCTGCGGGTCGGTGATCTGCAAACTGAAGGTGGGATCAGACAAGGCAGTTTGAGCGCGCTCAAAGTTGGGCCACTGCACCCGGATGTTGGTCAGGGCTGTTCGTGCTTCCTCGGCCTGGCCCAGATGGCGTAGGACCAGCGCTCGGCAGAACAGTGCATCCCGGTTCAAGTCGTCGCTGGCTTGTTGAGCGCTGGGCCGCAACCCGCCGGCAGCGTCGTCAGCGGGCGGATTCACCACCCGATCCACTGCCTCTAGAGCCCGGTCGCTGAGGCCGAGGCTGGCGGCCGCCCAGGCTTCCTGCAGGCTCGCGGCCCGCCGAAGATGGGGGTCGCTGTGCCAGTGACCACAGCTGCTGACCGCAACAAGGACATCGGGCCACCGCCGGGTCGCGATGGCCAGGCACGCCCGGACATAGGCCACGGCGGGAACTTCGGCCGGCAGCGTGGCCAGCACGTCGTCGGTTCCTTGATAGTCCTGCTTCTGGAGCAGGGCGGCGGCGTAGGCCAGCCGCGCGGTGGTCGCGTCGATGATCGGCAGACGCACGTAGTCGATGTCGAAATAGGCACCGAGGTCGGCGGGCCGGTGTTGTATCCGGTTGAGGCCCTGACCGAGCCGGTCGGCATGCGCGGCGAGCTTTTGCAGCACTTGAACCGAGCGCTCTCCGGTGGCGTAGCGACCCAACCACGCATCAGCAAGCTCAGGGTCGTCGCCGGTCGCCAACACAAACACCTGCGCAGCCCGATCCGGTGCACTGTGGAACACCTTCATCGCAGCCTGCAATGCCTGCAGTGAGCGCTCATCAATCATGGCTGCATCACTCCCGCGTGCAGGTGGGTCAGGAACTGTGCTTCGTTACGCGGACGCATCACAGACAGTCGCACGCCGCGCACTGCCGGCGTGCCGACCACCAGCTCATCCGGGGATTCCTGCACGATTGTCACGTCCGCATCGGGGTCGACGGGGCCCAGGGTGACCAAGCTGTGGCCACGTTCGCCAGCAGTCAGTGCCAGCCCCTCTCCGTCGGCCACGATGACCGTCGGCGGTCGGACAGGGTCGCGATCGCTGGCCAGGCTGATCCGGTAATCGTTGTCGCACAACGGTTGCCACACGGCGGGACGGTCGGTGTGGATCAGGATCACCGCGCCAGCAGCGCTGGTGCGCAGCAGCAAGGGAATCGCTACGGACAGATCAGCGCTCAGTGAGACACGGGTTGCTCGCAACGGGTCGGTCAGCGGCATGAGGAAGGGCACTCCGGTGACGGTCATCCCGAACAGCGGCCCGGACGGACCCACCGGAATTTTCAGGTCAGCGCCGTCGCCGAGTAGTCGTGGGGACATCTCCAACCGCAATGCGCGATCACCGAGCGGCAGGGAAGCGAGCAGTGAGTCGAATGCCTGCCCGGAGACCGGTTGCAGAGCCAGCAGAGGTGGATTCGGCATCGGGATGTCGGTGTGGAACCGGACCAGTCCAGCGACGCGGGTGCGACCGGTCGTATCACCAAACAGTCGCACCGTGGTGACGGTCCGGTGTGCCCGCACGGTCCACAGGTCGTTGATCAATTTGGTGTTCAAGTCACGCCCGGCGATGCGGTAGGTGGTGACGTAGTCGGCGTCAGCGTCAAGGTTCGACCAGTTTTCCTGCACGCGGTCCAGGTCGGTGCTGTTGAGCAACGCTTCGATGGTCGCCCGCAGTTGTAGCTCGGTGCTCGTGACTGCGCGGCATCCACTGCGCAACACCGCTTGGCGCACCCGCTCGGTTGCGGCGGCGGCCGCCGCGGCGGCATCGCCGCGGTAGAGCATCGCTGCCAGGCATGCCTGCGGGCACAGCCGCAGCACCAGCCACGTCCGACGGTCACCGACGGCGGCCCTGTCGCCGACGATCTCGGCGTACTTGGGGGTGTAGCCGCCATCACCGGCAACGCGGCTACCCACCTGTACGACATCGACCGAGTGCAACTCCAGGCCGGCGAACTGCCGCAGACGCGACTCGATGGCCTGCAACGGGATGGTGTCCACCGTCTCCGCGCCGGCCGGGACCAGCACGGTCGGTGAAAACGGGCGCCCATGCAGGGCGATCATCGTCACTGCGTACTGGCCATCCCAGATCATCCCGATCGGCCCGGCACCGGGCATGTCGACGGTGAAGGTCTCGGGGATGCGCGCACGGTCCCCGCGGGCACCTTCGAAGCGGCGGAAGTACCCGAACCGGATTGCCCGGACCAGCCACCCGGCCGCGGTCGCGCCGTTGTAGCTGACGGTCGCCGCCAGCAGTACCGCGAGCAAGACCACCGGCACCACCCACCAGGGCACTGGTGAGGCGATGGCCAGGATCGTTGCGGCGATCAGTTCGGCCACCACCACCAGCTTCAATCGGAGATCGAGGCGCCAGCGCCGCATCACATCAGTGAATCCAGCGGTCGGGCCGGGGATTTGGTCATCGAGCACGGTCACGTTGCGCCCCTATTGTCCTCGTCGCGATTTGGACATCGATGTCACGAGCAGCACCACGGCAAGCGCGATCAACAATGCGGCACTGCCGGCCACCGCCATGATCATCGGGCGATGATCCGGTGGGGGTGGGGGCAGTGGTGGCCCCAGCGGTCGTGTCAGGTTCTCCGGGGCTACAGGGATCTCGGGTACGTCGAAGTTCAAGGCCGCCAGCGGGTCGATCACCCCATAACCGACCCGGTTATCAACCACCGCTGCCGGGGAGTGCGCGGTCTGCTTGATGCGGTTGATCACCTGCGCAGCAGGCAGATTCGGATACTTCGCGCGCACCAGCGCCGCCAGCCCCGAGACGTAGGCGGCGGCAAAGCTGGTGCCGCTCATGGGTTTGAGCGTCGCGGTCTGCGGATCGAACGTGGCGTTGATGATCGCCCCCTCGGGGTTGACTGCCTCCACGAAAAGTCCGGGTGCAGCAACCCCTACCCACGGCCCTGCCAGGCTCAGGTCGCCGCCTTGCTCGGTGACCGCGGGCTGGCCCTGGTCATCAGTCGCGCTCACCGACAGCACATAGTCGGAAAACCACGACGGTGTGCTGATCGTGACGACCCCGCCCCAGTTACGGGGGTCCTTGACGTTGGTGGCGTCAATGTTCGGGTTCTGCGAACACCCCGCGCCCGTCGGCATCCCCGCGCTGGCGGCATTGACGTTGCCGGCCGCCGCTACCAACACGACGTCTTTCTCCACCGCGGCATAGCGCACTGCGGCTCCCAGCGTCGTTTGGTCGACCGGCTTATGGACCGGTACGCACGACACAATCGACATGTTGATGACACGGGCTCCCGCGTTGGCGGCATGCACGATCGCTCGAGCCAACGTGCTGACGGTGCCTGCGCGGGCGTCATCCTCGTTGGCGCCGCGCTCGCGGGCGAACATGCCCGAGGACTGCCTAATGGAGATCAGTTCGGCGTCTGGGGCGACCCCGACGAGCGCGTCGCCCTCGGCAGGACTGGCCCCGATGATGCTGGCCACCACGCTGCCGTGGGTGTCGCAGTCAGACAGTCCGTCACCGCCCATGACGTAGTCACCGCCGCCGCGCAAATGCGGTAACCGCGGTGATGGCCACACTCCGGTGTCGATCAGAGCCACGCTGACCCCAGCGCCTCGCCCCGCCGACTTCCACAGTTCGGGCAGATTCATGAACGCTTGCGCCGCCGGTACTGCTGCGACGTCGGTGCCCGGCAGCAGCCCGTTGCCAGGACATTCGTAGCGCTGCTTCATCGGCTCGTCGGGACCGGGTTGGCCGTCCGCTGGAACGGCGGTCGGATCGATCGCCGGCGGCGTGATCGCGGCCGCGGTGCCCGAAGGCCACACCACCGCCAACATCAACGCCGCCCCGGCGACTCCCAAGCGCCGGCCCAGACCCACGGGCCTCATCAGATGTTCCTCGCCAAGGACAACAGATTCAGCAGCCACACCGCCAGCGGCGGGACCGCGACGATCAGCAGATACTCACACCACTCGATGATCTTGCGGAACACCGGCGAGAACACCCGTGAGGGAACCACAGCCGCGGCGATGACCCCGGCGATGCCGATGCACAGCAGCACTGCGGCTGCCCCGTAGGCGGCCTCCGGCCCCGGCCAGGCCAGTGCATATTTCACCGTCGTGATCGTCACCATCAGGACGGCAGCGGCCACGACGGTGATCGCCTGCCCACGCGCGGCAAATGCCCGGCCCCGCAGCAGTAGCACGGTCGCTAAGACACCGACAAACACCGTCGCCAACCACCAACGCCCCTGGCCGGGATCGACCACGAAGAACGAGGCTCCCACGAAAAACACCGCCACCGCCAACAACAGCGCACTGAGGTACGTATTGGCTGCGGCCGCGCCCCTGCGCAGCGCCTCGACGCTGGGCGTCCCCTGGTGCTCGGCGGCCACCAGCGCTTCCTTGGCGATCGCGTCGGCGTTGTCGAAGGTGTCCTTGCCGGTGACCGTCGGGAACGGCGGCACCGGGATACCAGCCATCCGTGCCGCGATCTTGGGTGCCCCGGTGAGCACGAACAGGGCCAGCACCATCACTGCGACGGACATGTTCTGCAGCGTCGCTCCAGTCAGGGCATGGATGACGGCCAGCACCGCCAGTCCCGTTCCGACGACCACGATCGTGGCCATCGCGCCGCGCGGCGCGGGGCTGATTCGCCACAACAGGGCGGCCAGGACTGTCGCCACCACCGCGGCGAAAGCGACGTGCCAGGTCCCGATATCGCCGGGGGCCGCCATCAGCGCTGCTGCCGGACACGCGATCAACGCCCCCGGCAGCCACAACGCATTGGCCGTCACGGCATCTCGTTGCCGAGACCAGACCAGAGCCCCTCCGATGATCAGCAAGACTCCCACGGCGAGCGCACTGACCGCCGGAATCAGGTTCCAGTCATGGCCCGCGCTGCGATTCCGCGACCAGGCCAGCATCAGCAGGGCGATCGTCGTGGCCACCGTGGAGGCGATGATCACCCCGGCGACCAGCCGCGCGGTGGCCGCAGTCACGACGGGGGTCCGTGCCTTGTTGAGCACCGCGACCGCCGAGGACGGCGATTCGATCACCGGGGTGAACTCCACCTCGGAATCGACCACTTCGAGCACCAGGAGGTCGCCATCGACGACGCCCTGCTGGCTGAGCGTTTGTGTGCGATTAAGGGGACGGCCGTCGATGTGGGTGAGGTTCACCAGACCAGGGCTGACCATGCCGGTCTCATCGGGCTCGCGTAACCCGTCGTCGCCGCCGTCCTCGTTGGCCTGCAAACGACGCACCAGCGCATCGACCACCGCCGCCACCGGAGAGCTTGCCGGTAACGTCACATCCTTCTGGCGGCCTTCGAACAGCACCGCCACTCTGACCTGCTCGGCCAGCCGGACCTTACTGCTCGGAACTGCCCCGTGCGCACCGCGTTCGGTTGTTGCGGTCATCGCCACCCCTCGCCTTGGTCGGGCCATTGCGGTCGGTAACCGGGATCTTTGTCGGCCGCGCCGGCGAACCCGTCCACCACTGAGGCCGCGGTCTCGATGAATGCCCGTCGCGTCGCGGGGGCCAGGCGATTGAAGTCGATCGCTGTGGCGTCGCTGAGGTGCGGGTCATAAGGGATGTCATGCACCGCGCGTACCACGCGTTCGAACCCTTCGTGCAGATTGCGCACAGCCTTGGTCGGAGTGATCTTGTTGACATTGCTGATCACCATGACCGCTGAGTTCACCAGGCCCGGATAGCCATGCGCGATAAGCCAATTCAGAGTCTGTTGCGCCGCCTCGGCGCCGTCGTAACGGGTGGTTGAGGCCACCACCACCGCATCGGCCATCGACAGCACCGCGGCGGTGATGTCATCGCGCATCTGGTTGCCACAGTCCAGCAAGGCCACCGGGTACTGCCGGGCCAATCGCTGCCAGGCCATCGTCAACTCACGGCCGGTGAGGACCGCGTCGCCGGGGTCGCCGGCGAGCACTTCCAGCCCTGAGGTGGAATCCATGCCCAGGTGATGCCGGAAGTCACTGTAGGAATGCAGGTTCGGGTCGGCGAGCAGTGTTCGCCAGGTCCCAGTGCTGGGTTCGTCTATCCGCTTCGCCAGGTTGCCCGACGCCGGGTTGGCGTCGATAGCGACGACCTTGTCGCTGCGGTAATGCGCCAGCGCCGCACCGATGCCAAGGGTGGTCGTTGTCTTTGACACCCCACCTTTTTGCTGCAGCACCGCGATCACGTAGGTGCCCCGCAGGTTGACCTTCAACCGCCGGCGCAGGTCGTTCCACTCGCGCTCGCTGGCACCCGGCCCGAGGTTAATGCGGGTGGTCTTGTAAAGCCTTCTGCGCCAGCCTGTTTCCGGCGACTGCTTGTACGGACGTACTAGATCGGCTTGTCGGACTTGCGCCTGCATCGGGCCGACGGACTCGCCACCACGAGCAGGCCACGACGGTGTTTCCGGCGGACGCGGAGACCAGGCCGGCGGCGGTGTCGGAGCCGCCGGGTGTGCGCTGGGCGGCGGCCCCGCCGCCGGATACCCAGGAGGTGGACCCGGTGGTGCCGGGTAGCCGGGCACCGGCGGCCCCGGCGGCGGATATCCAGGCTGCGATGGGGGGAAAGTCCCCGGATATTGCGGCGCGGACATGGCTCCCATCGCGTGCCTGCCGCCGCTGTCTGCGTCGGCCGCCGGCTGAGGCGTTTCAGGCCAGCCTGGCGGCGGGGTGGCCGCCGGGGGCGGCGGAGGTGGTGTTTCCGGCCAGCTCGCTGCCGTGGTGGCACCTGGTGGCGGCGGTGCGGGCGTGTCCGGCCAGTCCGCTGGGGTGGCAGTGGGGTCCCCGGCGACGGGCATCCGTGGATCGGTGTGTGGGTCGTTGTGCTCGGCGGCGCCGGCGTCGGTCAGACGCTCGCCGCTCGGCTGGGACTCGGGGGGAATGCTTGCGGCATCAGCACCCGGTGCTGGATGTTCCTCCGGTTGCAGGTATCGGCTGTAAAAGTCGTTGTCGCTCACGGTGACTCGTTCCCCTTGCGCCTCACGGCCTACCTCCTAGCACTGCCTGCTGCCGTACATATCATACATACTAATGCAGTTCAGACACATATGTTGTACACCCAAATTGTTTGACTTTGGTGTGCGGTAATCGATGTCATCATTCCTTGAGTGGGGTCAGCCACCTTCGCGGGAGCGCCGCTACGGGCGTTGAGGTGCTGAATCGCCCCAGTTGCGGAAGCCCACCATCGACAACACCGCGGCGACCGCGGACTTGATTGCCGGGGTCGTGCCCGGCGTGATTAACGTCCACCACGAACCGTTGTCGCTGCGCACAGGCCCAGTTAGCACCCGGCCCTGCGAGGTATCGGTGACGGTGGCCGCGGTCCTGCTCACTTGGATCTGCCCGGACTCATCGGGGGTCATCGCGGTAATCGACAGTTCCATGATCGGGTTGTCAGCAGCAGCGGTGATCACTCGATACTGGTCACTGTCCATTCCGAGGTCGCCGAACACCACCGCTGCGCTGTGTTCGCCACGGGCGACCTTGCCCAGTCCATCGAGCAGGCCCGCGGTCGGCACCGTCACTGTATCGAACTGTGCGGGCTCGATCGCCGCACCGCACACTGGCAGGAGCCGATCGATCAAACTCGACACCGTCGCGGCGTGCCCCAGGTACTCGATGGTGATGTCATCGACGTGTTGCATGGCAGAGACGGTGATGTCCCCGCGCCGGGCGATGGCGACGCGCAAATGATTCTCGCCGCGTCGAATGAGGCAGGCCAGCACCAGATCTGGTGCTCCCAGCGTCTCCAGCCACATCCGGACTTGGGGATGTACGGCATCGCCGAACACTAGGCCTTTGTCGCGCAGAATGGCCACGCCGGGATGTCCCCAGGGTCGTTCAGCTGGATCTCCGGTGTCGGTGAACGGCCTGGTTACCAGCACCGAGGGCATCCGCTCCACGCCGCACAGTGCTTGCAGAAGCCACAGCGCATCTCGGGTCAACTCCACCGACGTGGCTGGTTGCGGACCGGCCACCGTTGGTGCCGGCCGGTTCACGAATGTCGGTCGCACCGCTATACCCCGCCTTCTATGTCGACCACTTCCCCACTACCCCGTCACGGCGACGGCCCGGCCCTGCCAGTTGGTGCAGGACCGGGCCGTCGTCGAGCCACGGGGCCTCTCTGGCGTACGCGCCACAGAGTCCTAGACGTACTGCGACCGGATCGCCGCGTCCTTCTGGACCATCCCATCGAGGCCCATCCCCAGTGCCACTTCGGCATTCTTGAGCTTCTCGGCCAAGCCCTCGACGTAGGTCATGACGCGGGTGTAGTCGTCCTGAAAGCCCTCGCCGCCGCCGCCGCGGAAGTGCTCGGCGGCCCTGGCCTTGAGCATCATTGCGTCCCCGTGGACCTCCTGGGTCAGCACGGAGCACTGAGCCAGCATGCTCTTGCACTCCTCAACGATGGGAACGTTGTACTGGATGGTCATATCGTGCTCGCTTTCTCGTCTGTGTAGCTCAGGTCAGCTGGTGCTGGTCACACCGGCATGGTGTCGATGCTGGACAGGTAGCCAGCGGCGTCTTCGTCGCCGGCGGTCAGGTGTGCCGCCGAGGTGTTCATCTTCTCGCTGTGCTCGCCCTGCATCATGGCCTGCTGGTTGCCGTAGGTCTGCAGGTCCTCGCCGGCCCGCTGCAGCGCCATGCGGCCCTTGCCTTGCATGCCGGTGGAGGCGTGCTCCAGCATCGAGCCGAGCTGCTGCACCATCGACCGCAGCCGCTCCTCCTTCTCCGACAGCGCCGAAGAATCGCCGTGCATGGAGTCGACATCACCAAAGATATCCATTCGAAATTCCTTCCAGATTGGTTCGTTTCCCCCCGCCCCGGAGCGCCGGATTGGGATTACTGCTCAGCGTTGGCGGTCTCCCGCTCGCCTGTCACACCGGCGCCTCCTTGCCTCCGGGACCGGCGGCCTGGGAAAGGCCCCCTCCCCCGGTAATCACCGGCATGGCATCGGGCGATCGGAACAGATCGGCAGCAGAGGCCAGAACCTGGCTGGAATCGGTCTGCGCCGTCTTGTTCTCGTTGTTGTTCTGAGCTCCAGCAGCGGCCGCGCCGTGAGCCATGGGCGCCATCATGCCGCCCATACCGCCACCGGCTGATGCCGGAACGGTGGTCGCCTGGGCGCGAACCTCGCTGAATCGCGAAGTGGCCTCCCCGCCCACCGATCCCGCGGCACTGACCGCTGAGGACCAGGAACCGGGGCTGCGCAATGCGGAGGCCGCAGAAAGGGTGCCCGCACCGCCAAGGCCACCGCCACCCCCGCCGCCGGCCAACGACGCATTTACCGCACCCCCGGCCAGGGGCGTTGCGGTCACCCAGTCAGAACCCCCGCCGACGGCATCGAGGCCCGCGTCGGGATTCAAGTCGGTTGCAGAGGCCAGCGACCCGAGCTGGCCGAGCATCTGCTGGGGCAGCTCGGTCACGCTCTTGAGCGGACCTCCACTGCCGGCCGACTGCATCACCGACATCGGCACCTGCCCAATCGCCGGAAGGATGCTCGTCAGCTGTTGGAACATGCCCTCCATCGGGAGACCAGCTTCGGCAGCCGTCTTCTCCAAGGACTCCGGTGAACCGCCCCCGGATCCGCTCACCGTCGACGGTGGCGGGGGCGGCAAGGGCGGCACTGTCTGCAGTGGCACCGATCCGGCTTCGTAGGCGTACTTGCTGGACACGCCCTGAACCCACATGCGCCCGTAGTCGGCGCGGTTCGCCAGAATCAGGGGGGTCAGCATGCCCAGGAAGTTGGCGCCGTTGAGCGCGACGTGTTCGGACTGGTTCAGCGCGACCTCGCCTGGCTGCGGCGTGCTGAACTTTGCTGTTTCAAACGCCGCAGCGGTCGCATCCACCGCGATGCCCGCTTCGGCGATCATCGCGCCCACCGAACCCAACCAGGCCAAGTGCGGCAGGTGCGCCAAGCGGGCAATCTCGCCGCTGAGCGACGGCCAGCTCGCCGCCATGGCCCCCTCGACCGCGACGTGGCCGCCGAGCATCCCGATGATCGCCCCGGCCAGCGCCTGCAGGTTGGCACCGGAGGCAAAAAACGTCGAGGCTCCAGGGCCAAGCCAGAATTGGGCCGAGGTCAACTCGGGCGGTTCGGCTTGATAAGCCCCCGGCGGCATAGCGTCAACCTGTCTTTCTTAGATGACCGAGTCGATCACGGCGCCAGCTGCGGCGTCGCTGACCGTGGTCATCACCCCGGCACTGCTATTGGCCAGGCCGTAAAGCGCCTGCTGCGCGGACGCCGAGGCCAGGATGGCTGTCACCTCGGCGCAGTAGGCCCTGATCTTGGCGGCGTTCACGATCGAGATGTCATCGAGGCCCGGCTCCACGACGGCCGCGCTCGCCGCAGCTTGGCCGGTGTGACCGGCGGCCTCCGACGACAGCGCGGCAGTGGCAGCTGCCGCGGCGGCGACCCCGCCGGGCTCCAAGAAAATCGACAAAGCCGACATTGCGTTACTCCTTCTGTTCCCCGCTACTGCAGACTAATACACATTTAGTCAGTAGGTAAACACCTGCTGCACACTTTTTGGTTGTTGGGTGTGTGTTGGCTGCGTGTTTGCTCTGCTACTCCACCACGGAGTGCCGACGTTGTCACTAAGTTCACCATGAATCGTCCCCATGGTCCTGGTGAGATTCCCGCGCTGGCGGCAGCGACACCTGCATTAGTTGCCGTCCCAGCTTGCGATACACCAGTTCACCGCGTCCAGGTGCCCGCGGTGCGGCGCGGATCTTGTCCACGATGGCCCCGTCGGCGGGGCTGCCGTCCAGGATCAAAACTCCCGCCCCCGCACGGTCCATGGCGACCACCATTTTGTTGTGGGCACTGGTTGCCATCCATCCGGAGATGTTGAGGCTGGCCAGGATGTGGACGCCCATTTGCCTGCCGCGCTCGATCACTGGCTCCAACGCGGGCATCAGCCGTGACTGCGTGGTGGAACCGGGCGCATTGAACAGGTTGAGGTCGTCGATCACGATGAAGTAGCGGGGGCCGCTGAAGCGCCATTGCGCCCGCTCCAACGCGGTGGCGTTCTCGGGTGGGCGACGATGTGTGGTGAACCGCTGAGCGATGCTCGCCGCGATAGCGCCGACGTCGGCCGACGGGTTATCCACGTGCACTGCCAGATAGGGCGCGTCGATGTAAGCGGCCAACTTCAGATCGGGGTCGAAGGCAATGATCTTGGCCTGTTCGGGGGTGAAGGTCTGCTGGATCGCTGTCACCAGCGTGCGCATCACCGTGGTGCGGCCCGAACCACTACTGCCCACCACATAGAAGTTGGGCGCTGCGGTCAGATCCACTCCGATCGTGTCCAGCGCGATCTCACCGACACCTAGCTTCAGTGTGCCCGCTGGCACCTCGCCAAGCTGGTCAAATGCCAGTTCGGTGGGCAGTTCAGGCAGCGGCAGGGCCGCAGGAACGCCTTGCTGTTGCCACGACTGCGCGATCAACCCGCAGGTGGTTTCCACCGCGGACTGCTCGTACGTTTGCGCAGCCGAGGAGTTGGCATAGGTCGCAGTGGCCACAGGTGCACTCATCAAGAAGTGCAGCCCACCCTGCTTGAGCCCGCGGCCAGGCTGGTCGGGGACCGTCTTGGCCCGTTCCCGATCGCCCATCTCCGATTCGCGGTAATCGGTCATCCGCAGCTCGATGCGAGTGCCGAACTTGCTATTGAGGTTGTAGGGCAAGCTGATCCACTGATCATTGGTGATCAGCAGGTGGACCCCGTAGTTCAGCGCTGAGGACGCACCCAGTTCGCTGATCCGGGAGTACAGGTCCTGGTCTCTGATCTTGAGCGCCGACAGGTTGTCCACAATCAAAAAGATGTCGCCGTGGTCATCCTCGGGAACCTCGCCAGGTTTGCCGGCGAACTTGCGGGCGCGGAACTCGGCCAGATCGATCCCGGCCAGTTCCCAACTGCGAACTCGGGCGGTAAGCAACCGTTCGACCTCGCTGATGATCCGCGTGATCCGTTCCTCGTTGCCTTGCCCGGCGATGCCGCTGACATGCGGCAGCATTGACATGCTCTGCAGCTTGCCGCCACCAAGATCGATCCCGTAGAACTGCACACGTTGAGGGCTATGCGAGACCGCAAGGTTGACCATAAGCGTCTGCAGCGCAGTCGATTTGCCGCTCTGCGTCGCCCCGATGATGGCGGCGTTGCCCTTACTTCCCGACAGGTCGACGCTGAGCAACTTCTGACTGTGGTCGAACGGGTCGTCCTCTCGGGCGTAGGGAACGACCAACCCGGAATCGGGTGAGACATCAAGCCAGTCCCGTCCCCAGAACTCCTGGGCCACATCATCGACAGCCAGTACCGGGGTCTCGTCCAAAGGCGGCAGATACAACTGGTGCATCGCGCGGGTGGTACGGCCCGCAGCGGCGAGCCGCTCGACCAGTACCGACACCACGGTGTCGGCGTCCACGCTCATCTGTTCAGCGGAGATCTCCTCGCCAGCACTATCTTGCGGATCTTCCCCGACCTCGATGTCCAGCGGTAACGGCTGAATCGCGGCGCTGAACGGCCGAGGATCGATGTACTGGCCGGCCTGCCGCCGCCGCTGCTGCTTTCCCGCCACCGGGGGGATGAAGGGTGCTGACACGTAGTACGACCGAAACAGGGTGTGCTCATCGTCGAAGACCAGAAAGCCGGTGCCCTCCGGTGCGCCCTTGAGGTCCTCGTAGGCACGGGTGGAGTTGATCGCCGCACGTGATTGGCTGGCGTCTTTGACCTTCAAACCGATCGAGTACGTCTGCTGGGCGATCATGCCGGCCATCCGACCAGTCTCCACGCGCTGCGAGGCGTTGAGGATATGCATCCACAGACCGCGCCCCTTCCGCGCCACGACATCAAATGTCTCGGCCACCTTCGGGCGAATCCGCAGCAGTTCGCTGAACTCGTCCAACACGATCAGCAAGGTCCCCAACGGCGGCAGATCGGGACGGGTGGTGGCCCGTGCACGCTCATAATCGCGGACGTCCTTGTAGCCCGCTTGACTGAGAAGTGTTTCCCGCCGGGCGGTCTCACCATTGATCATGTCTTCGAACCGGTCGAGCCGCGCGGTGGATCCGGCCAAGTTCGACACCACTCCTTGGCAGTGCGGAAGCGCAGCGAGTTTCATCATCGCCGTCTCGCCCTTGAAGTCGCCCAAGATCATCTGCAATGTCTCAGGCGGGTGCAGCATCGCAATCCCCAAGCAGAACGACACCAGAGTCTCCGACTTGCCTGACCCCGTGGCCCCGGTCAGCATGCCGTGCGGCCCCATGCCGCCCTCGGCGCCTTCCTTGAGGTCTAGCCACACCGTTTTACCGGTCGTGGGATTCTTCCCCAAAGGAGCGCGCAGTCGGCTTGTCACAGTCTGCTGAGACCACAGCGCGTGCGGATCCCACACGCGGGCATCCTCAATCTGAAACAAGTCCAGGAAATCTTGTCCCGCCCGCGCGTCGGCGGCACGTTCGGCCACGAACCGGGTCGCGGCATCCTCGGGCTCCCAGGCGGCCACCGCACGGGCCAACACCTCAGCCTCCACCAACGGCATGACGTCCGGTGCGGCCGCGAACGCAAGGCCGGCTTCAACCACCGGCGATACCCGAACCATCTAGACAACCTCCCTGGCCCGCAGCAGATTTCCGACGGCATCGAACTTCATCGCGGTGGCTGAGGTCGCCAGCGGCGAGTAGTAGTCATTGGTGGCCTCCAGCACCGCCACCCCGGCGAAACCGGAGCTCCCCAACAGTGGAGCGCAGTTGGCGCCGGGCATGTCCACCACGATCACCCAATGGTCATCAGCGCGGGGTTGACCCTCCATCGGCGGTGACCACAGGGAGCGGCTGCGCCACTGCTCGCCGAAGCGTTCCATGAACTCCCCTACATCGCTGTAGATCATCCGCGCCGGCCCGCACGCATCGACCAACTCAGGGTCAGCAATGTGCGGCCACCACTTGGCCCAATCCCAGGCCGCTGGGTCATCGGTAATGACCGCCAGGCGCACCACGTCGGGACCGTGAAACACGCACAATTGGCAGACCAGTGCCCGCAACGTGCCCTGCACCAGCGGCCGTTGGTCCTCCTCGGCAAAGAAGGCCCACCCGATCTGGTCGAAAAGATGCAGCGGACGGCCAACATCGTGCACAACGTTCTGTTCCAACAAGAAATCTCGCGCAGCAATCGCCGTCGAGGTTTCTCGGTACTCCGGCGGCGGAACCTTCTGCGGCGGGTTGATGATGGTGTTGAGCCCGGTCATACCCCGCCCGATCCGCACATGGCCGAAGTTCCGGTCGGTGGGACGTCTCTCCCACATGCGCCCGGTGCCCACCACAGTAAGCAGTGACCCGTTGCACGGGTCGGGATGGTGGTAGGAGATTTCTGCAGCCTGCTCCTTGGCTCCGACTGCCACCTCGTCGCGCAATTCATCCAAATTGCGTAGATAGTCCACCCTGGTCTGGTTGAGCGCGGCCGGCTTGGTCTTCTCATTCGCCCCGCTACCTCGATTACGCATCATCATCAACAGCGAGAACGCCATGAGCGGCATGAAGATCATGCCGCCCAATCCGATCGAGCGGGCACCGGTGCGAATCATGATGACCAGCAACACGATCACCGCGACGACAAAGACCAGCACCCACACCCAGACCGGCGGTCGAGGCTGCGGCGGCCGGGAGATTTCCCCGATCTCGGGCATCGTAACGGTACGTGTCGGCAGCATCGGTGCCGGCGGTTTCTCCTTGTCGAAACCCTTCTTTGTCATTGCCCTGCGCCTTTCTCCCGCATCGGTGCGGCTGCTGGGTTGGCCGCCAACGTGTCGTGCTCGACCATCGCGGCTTGCCGCGACAACGCTGGTCCCGCCGGAAGCCAGCGAACCACCGCCCACGGGGCGGGGGTGGGCGTCGAGTCCTTGATGCCCAACGCCGAACGCGGATCTTGTTGTTTATCTGAGGTCTCGATACCGAAGCGCACCCCGCTCTGGCCGATCCACCACAGCGACTCACTGCGCTTGGAGTCCGGTTCGACACCGGTGACCTGAACGAAGTTCGCGCTTTGCCGCCCCAGGTACACCTCGTCGGCGGACTGTTGGCCCGATCGCGCCGAGACCATCTTGATCACTCGCGACTCATCGCCTTGCGGGATCGGCAACCGCCGCCCCGAAACGGTGGTCACCGTGGCCTGCGGTGCCCCGGAATCCTTGCGCCACAGCACGCAGGTGACCGGTTCGGCGGCCTTGTCCAACAGTTTGATCGGCCCGTTGGGATACATCGTGATGTCGAACCCGACGGCCTGCGGAGCAGCGGTGACCACCGGGGCGGGCACATCGAGAACCTTGCCTTTCCCCGACACGTTTGCGTTATGCAACATCAGCGCGACGGTTTCGGGAATCAGTTGCAGGCCCGCCGGCAACGCCACGAAGAATTGGTCGGTACCGGCTGCGGATTGGGACTTGATCACCGATCCCGACACCACCGGCAGCGCCGTCGAGGCGTATCCGACTGGACCGCCTGGCGAGGGGACATCGGGAACTCGCAGCGGAGCCGTGGGAATCAACGCCTCATACAGCGCCCGTGACATCGGCGTAGGTCGCAGATTGCCCGCCTGCAACCCCAACGCGAGCATGACTGGCTTGTCGGCCAAGTCGAGCATGGACCGATGCCCGTCGGTCACCAAGAAGTTGTTGCCGCCGTAGGACATCAGCACCGCCTCCGGGGAGTGCATCTCGTGGGCCCATTCACCCAACTCCGGCAACCCGGTCAACGCGGTCACCCGAGGAACAACGAGCCTTCCCGGCGTGCCGACGGTGTCGCACAATCCCCACCCGGTCTCGGTCGGGGTATGCGCCACCAGATCGTTGGGGGCTCCCGCGATCCCGACGGTCGGACCAATCGGGCGCTGCTCGATCTGCGCCATCGGCACCAGCGTCGGGGACGCGTCCTGGCCGAGGATCAGCCGCGCCGAGGCGAGGTTCAGCGCCGGGTGCATGGTGCCGTTGACATCGACGTAGAGGGCGCCGCTGCCGCGATCAGCCACCAGCTTGGCGTTGCCGATTTGCCCGGCCGGACGCAGCCAGGCCAACACGAAGCACACTCCCAGCGCCAAGGCTCCGATCACCACTCCGACTGTGGCCGCCGCACCGTAGTTCTTCGATGGATCGTGGACCAGCCGAACCGAGTGGCGGGCCACTGCCACCGCCATCCGATGCCACAGAAACCGCCAGGCAGCGACCTGTTCCAGGGACGCGTACGTCAGACCGGTGCCACCGCGGCGGCGCTCGGCCCGGTGGCTGTTTTCCGACTCCTGCACAGTTAGAACCCCCCTCCCAAGGACACCACATGGACGTGGTCGAAGTGATTCTGGGTCGCGTCGCCACGGTCAGCCATCATCGTGGAGCTGCCGTCGGGCTGGATCGTCTGCTGACGCCAGATGATGTGATCCAACCCCAGCGGCTTCTGATGACGGATCAGAAAGTTCACCACTCGATTCCCCAGTTCACGGCCCTGGGGGGTATCCCAGTTCGGGATCATCACATCCAAGGCCAATCCGTTCGGATGCCATTTGAGCGAATCCGGCCGCACCCCACCGATTTCCCTGATCTCGGGAAAAGCGTTCGAGATCGCGCGGTTCATCAACTTGGTGTACTTCTGCAGGCCCTTCTCGTCGGCCTTCCCCGCCCCAGCGGTATCCAGGGCTGCGGTCGCGGCCGAGGCGAGTTTGGTGGTGCCGCTGCCGGTATCGCTGAACTTGGCGGCTTGGGTGAAGGGTGCGGTCAGGCCGGACAAGCCGGACAGTGGGGAGCCGAATCCGGGCATTCCGCCACCACCGGCTGGCATCCCACCGCCCATCGGCATCCCGCCGCCCATCGGCATGGCGCCCAGCGGGTTGGCGGGCATCCCCGCCGGCCGGGTCAGGCCAGCGACATCTCCGTACCCGGCGGCGTTGGCATTCGCGGCCGCGGCATGGGTCCCCGCCTCGCCGCTGCCGGTTTCCACCGTGCCGCGCGTCTCCTCCAACCGGGTCTTGATCGCCGCGATCAGCGCTCGCTTGCCCTCCGGAGTGCCGGTGCTCAACCCCAGAGCGTGCACATCGGCCACCGCTTGACCGATGATCGCCTCCATGTTCACCCGGCCCCCCGCAGCCGAGGCCACCGACGCGTCGAGTTCGGCGCGACCGGTGTCATCGAGGCTGCTCAACGCTGCGGTGGCGTTATTGGCCTGCGAGGCGGCGTCCTGCTGGCCGTCAGCGGCCTGGCCCTCACCCGGAGTGATCGTCGGCGGCGGCACCGGAGCCAACGGCGGCACCGGCAACAACACCCCGACCCCGGTCCCGAACCCATCCCGCGCCTGCCCCATCACACCCCCGGCCGCACGCACAAACCCCTCCACCGACATCAGTAACCACCGCCCGCCGAATTCGGGTTGAACTGTGCGACCTTCGACAGGTTCGAACCGCTGGGATCAACGCCATACCGACTCATCACGTAGTTCATCGAGGCGCAGATATTGGCCACCGGCTCATAGATGTTCGTTGAGGTCCCCGGCTGATGAAAGCTGGCGAAGGTCTCGGGAATCGTCTGCACGCCGCCACGCGACGACCCCGCCGGGAACCCGTCGGGTCCACTGCCAGACAAGCGAGTCGCGTTGATGTCGTAGGTGTTCACCGCCAGCGGATTGAAACTGGACTCCCGCGCCGCAGCCGTCATGAGTCCGGTCGTCCACCGGGCCCGCGCCTTTGGATCATCGACCCCCATGACATCGAGAGCCTCGCTGATGTACTTGCGGTAGGCGTCCTTGCCCATCGGGAAGTCTTGACGGTCATAGCGCACCGCACTCAGAGGGATCTTCGCCGCCGGCGATACGGCGGCCTTCGGCCGCCCCGCGCCGTCCGAGGCACTACCGCTGCCCCCACCGCTGACGGACTTGGCGGCTTGGGTGAAGGGTGCGGTCAGGCCGGACAAGCCGGACAGTGGGGAGCCGAATCCGGGCATTCCGCCACCACCGGCTGGCATCCCACCGCCCATCGGCATCCCGCCGCCCATCGGCATGGCGCCCAGCGGGTTGGCGGGCATCCCCGCCGGCCGGGTCAGGCCAGCGACATCTCCGTACCCGGCGGCGTTGGCATTCGCGGCCGCGGCATGGGTCCCCGCCTCGCCGCTGCCGGTTTCCACCGTGCCGCGCGTCTCCTCCAACCGAGTCTTGATCGCCGCGATCAGCGCTCGCTTGCCCTCCGGAGTGCCGGTGCTCAACCCCAGAGCGTGCACATCGGCCACCGCTTGACCGATGATCGCCTCCATATTCACCCGGCCCCCCGCAGCCGAGGCCACCGACGCGTCGAGGTCGGCGCGACCGGTGTCATCGAGACTGCTCAACGCTGCGGTGGCGTTATTGGCCTGCGAGGCGGCGTCCTGCTGGCCGTCAGCGGCCTGGCCCTCACCCGGAGTGATCGTCGGCGGCGGCACCGGAACCAACGGCGGCACCGGCAACAACACCCCGACCCCGGTCCCGAACCCATCCCGCGCCTGCCCCATCACACCCCCGGCCGCACGCACAAACCCCTCCACCGACATGTCAGTGGGCCTTCGGCAGGGTCAGCATTGGTCACACGCCCTCATACTCAGTCAGCGGTGGGCGCCGAGGTAGGCGACCCCGTCTTGCCAGCTGCGGCAGTCGGATCGAACCATCCCAAGAAATCAGGGCCAGAACTCACACTCTCCAACGGTTGCACCTGCCCGGACACCAACACCTTGCCGCTGCCCAACGCCATCACCATGTGGTCCTTCCACATGCCCACATCACCGGCCTTGAGCTGGGTGGGCGGGACCGGTTCGGTCACCGGCGTGCCCGCCGGCGGCAACGCCACACCAGCGGCCTGCTGCCATGCCTCAGCCACCGGGGTGCCGTTGAGGGCCGCCCGCACCGCCGCCGCACCTTGCGCTGTGCGAGCTTCGGTCACCGATTCATCAGGCAACTGCACATCGGTGGACTTGGCCGGCGGCTCCAGCGTCTCGGCTTGCTGCCCCGACTGGTCTGCAGCAGCGGCCTGAGTCTGCGCCGCTTCATCGTCCTCAGCCGCTGCGGCATCGCCCGCGTCCTCGGCAGCCGCATCACCATCAGGACCGCCGTGCTCATCCTTGAGTTCGGGACCCTCGGCATCGTCTGGGCCATGAGCGTCGTCGTCTTTGAGCTCCAGCGGTTCCACCGGCTCCTGCTCACCAAGACCAGACAAACCCGCCGCCAACGGCTCAATCAGGCCCGACGGCAACCCACCGCCACCGAAACCGGGGAGCCCACCCCCGCCGCCACCAAAGCCAGGTAAGCCGCCGCCCAGCGGCATGCCGCCGCCCATCGGCATACCCATGCCCAGACCCGGTTGACCAAGTATCCCCGCTGGCGTCGTCGCGGCTTCCTCAGCGGAATCATCTTCTACCGCAGCATCATTGCCGCTCGCGGCGCCGTGATCGTGCGAGCCTCCCCCATCGACAGGGGTGCCCACACCGCCGTAGTTATTGCCATTCTGTTCAGCCTCAGCAGCCTTGTCCTCGGAATCCGCAGCGGCCTTCTCGATGATGTCCTTGGCCTCCTCAAGGCGTGTCTTGATGAACTCCATCAACGCCTTCTGGCCCTCCACGGTGTACAGCGAACCGTCGGCCTTCATCTCGGTGATCTTGGCGTTCACATCGGCGCGAATATCCTCAAGCTCCTTGCGCCCGGCCTCCCCGGCAGCGGCCACGTCTTCAACGCTGATCCCGGCGTTGTCGAGTTCGACCAACTGCTCCAGCATCTCGCCCATCCGCCGGGCTTCCTCTTTGGCGGCCTCGGCCGCCGGCCCTTCGGCCTCCGCTGGCGGCGCTGGCGGAGGCGGCGGGCTATCAGCCCCGCCCGACTGTCCTGGTCCCGAGGAAGCCGGCAACGACGGCACCGTCAGCAACGGACCGAGCCGGATGATTCCACCGATGGCGTTCGAGATAACCGTCTCGACGGCTTTGCCGACAATGTCCCACGACATGCAACTACTCCTCGTAGCTAGAAGGCCAATGCACGCTCGGCGGCAGCTACCGCGTCAAGCGTCGGATACGTCCCCTCGATACCCAGGTTGGCCAGGTAGCGATCGTGTGCCACCGCGGCCACCTTGCGGACCCGGTTATTCAGCGTCACCGCATCCCAATTGCGTGCCTCGGGCTTCAAAACCACGCCACACACGAACCCAAGTGCGTTAACTTGCACAAACACGGTGCGCTTCGCCGAGATCGCCGTTGCTGCAACCCGCGCGGCGAGATCGTCGACCGTCTCAGCTCCTGACGCCTGTTGCTCAGTCACGGTTCCCCTTCCACACCGACACCCAAGTCACCCGACCCGCGTGTTGATAGACACAATATACATGATGAGTCAGTCCGTGGCGCACTTCGTGAACACTTCAGGCAATTTGCTGCGGGTTTGGTGTGGTTAGAGGGTCTCAGATCCGGTGTCACCTTCTCATCCGCGCTGTCATTTCATGCTCGGATGTGGCGTTTGCCCAGTTCAGGGGCCGCAGCCTTTGGTACTGCCTCGAGGAAACGACCCGACTCCGCGACGGAATCCGCATGACAGCACTTGAGGCACATCCACGCAGTCCTGGCCACGACGTCGCGAAGTGACGCCCAGCCCGAGCACCTACTGGGTGGCGGGTGCGCTGGGGAAGTACACCGTCCTCGCAGCGTGCCAGTACCCCCTCGGCCGCAATCGGCCATCTCTGGGAACGGGCTCACCTCTGCTGCTGGGGCGGTGCCAACACGGCATCGACAACGTGGCCGAAGCCGGCGATCTTCGCGCAGTACACGATGTCGGGGAGCGACGGGGGTTGCTCCCGCCAACACCGGAGTAATTCGATCATCAGACCTGCGCGGTAGAAGTGCGCGTAGACCTGGCGTGAAGCCTGCGATACCTCCGAATCGTCAGCGTCGAGTACCGCCCCGGCCATACTCGGGTGCAAAACCGCTGAGTTGTGGCGCTGCAGCACGTTGTGATGATGGGCATCCCAGTCCACGGCTGTCCTACTGCGCAACGGCTCCAACACATGATCGACGTCGTACTGCTCGATCAACCGGACCTGGCCGTGCACGCCCGTCATTGGACTGTGAGTCGCGGCCGCGGCAGCCAAGACGCCCTCGGTGATCGTCCCGGCAGCCTGCAAACCCAGCCCCTGCTGGAGCACGGTTTGCACCTTCTGCCAGGCCGGCACATCCACCGTCATCAACCGATGCACGTAACCGCCGCCGACGCCCGGAGCTTCTCCCGGAGTATGCAGAATGTCCACGGCACGAACAGTCTCGAATTCCGGCCAGCCCGCCGGACGGGCAACTCCCAACTCCGTCGTCACCAATGCAGACCAACGTGCGCCCGGAACGTGCCGAGACAGTTCCTCGGCGTGAGCCGCCAACACCGCCGTCGGCTGCTCAACCCCCATGAACCGGCTCGCCCAGCTCTGCGGCAACAACTCATCAAAGACCGCCAGATGCGCCGAGTTGGGAATGAAGACTCCCGGCGGCACATACGCGCCGCCCCCTGCACTCGATGCAATTGACACCGAAGGCCCCGACGGCAGGTGCACCACCGACACTGCCCACTGCACGAAACCGCCATTGAGCAAGTCCTCACGGACTTCAGTGCCGCGCACCAATCCGTCCAAAACCCGTCGCGCCAGCACCAATTCAGCGCTGGGCTCCGCTTCCGGCAAGACTGCGCCAACACCTGCCCCGGAACTGCCAGCCACCAGCGGCGCCCCGCCACCACCACCCTGCTGAGACGGCTGGGCGACCGGCGGCGGCGCAGACTGAGCGGCAGACGGCACCGTGCCCGCGCCAGCCGGCGGCACCGCCGCACCGCCCCCGCCGGGTGGCACGTAGGGAGCCAACCCGCCGCCGCCACCGGCCGGTGGCACCATCGGTGCCATGCCGCCACCACCACCGCCTACATGAGGTGGAGCGCTCGGTGCAGGCGCCGTCGTCGCCTGAGCGGGAACCACCGGACCCTGCGGGCCTGGCGCCCCAACAGAAGCCACCGAAGGATGCTGCGCAGCGAATTTCTCCAACGGTGGAGTTGAGGTCGGAGAGACAGCACCGGAGGCACCCATACCTGATGCCAGACCCGACTGAAAGCTGCTCGCAGCACTCGACAACGGACTACTACTGCTAAATGCCTCCGACATCGACGACGCCGGAGCCGTCGCCGCATCCTTCAACGAATTCCCGCCTAGCGCGTTCAGGCCCGACGGCATCTGCGGCGGCCGTATCGCGCCCAGGCCGCTCCCCGCAGACGATGCTCCCGAGGTCGGCATGCCGGGTGAACCGGTCGTCGGTGCACCTAAAACGGGCGACATTGCAGCTACTGCGGGATCGGGAACAGTTTGAGCAGGAGCCTCCGTTATGGGCGCATCAGCTTGCCCAGTGCTCTCTATGTCGGGTGTGCTCCCGTCCAGCATTGACGCCTCAGAGATGTTCTTATCCACTTGCCCTGACGCGGATTCGTCTGGCGTGTTTGCCTTCTCCTCGGCACCCGTGTCTTCCTTTTCGGTAGTTCGTTCGTCCTTTTGGGTCTTGTGATCGACTGGAGTGGCTGAGCCATCTTCTACGGGTCCGGGCAAGGGGGCCGGTGCGCTGGCGATGTCTCCGAGTGCGGTGCTGAAGACGGTCGCGGCCTCTGCTTTGTACGGAGCAACAGAAAACGCCGCCTTGCTCTTTTGTGCGCTCTCCCAGGCTTCTTGGGCAGCATCACCGATGCGTGCGAGGTCCATTTTGAGGCCGACCACGGTGCTCTTGTAGGACTCGGCGGTGACGGCTGTGGACTCAAGTTGGTCAGAGGCGTCGTAGGCGTGGTTGCGCATCTTCTTGAGACGTTGAACCCGCGCGATGCCACTTTGCCCTTCTAAGAGGTCGGGGCTATTGGTGACCTTCTGGTGCAGGGTCTCACCGTAGGTGGAAAAGCGTGTAGCGGCGGCCCGTTGTTCCTCGGCGACGTCCTGAATGGACGTCTCGCTGATGTCAGGCCAATACTCACCGATCGCCATCTCAGCGGCGGCCCCGGTCGGCCGCTGAAGGTCTCCTGGATTTCCTACTGCAGCCACGTCGTCTCCGCGCTACCCGTCATCCTGCGCCGAGCTCGCAGACTTCCCAGGCCCGGTCATATGCGGCCTGTGCGGCCTGCCTATCGTCGTCAGGGGGCTCGGCTAGACCCCTTTCCCTGACACCGCCGAAGACTGCCATACGGGCGTAGTAGGCGGACACAACATCTGAAATTGCTTGCCGCACCGGCTGGCTCGCCCCTGCGTATTCCTCTAACGACGCCTGCAAAGCAGCCGCCGCAGGCAGAATGTCCATCGCATTGTCGTACGGCTTTGGAATCGCACTGTTGACGATGGCGTAGCGTGTGCACAGCGCGACGTCTTGGGCGTGACCACTGGCGCCAGTATCTGTCGCAGTGCCCGGAGTCGGAGCGGGCGGTGCCGCCATGGAAGTATCCGGCGCGGATGAGTTGGCGACGACCGTTCCCACCGCGGCACCAATCCCAGCGGAGAGCAGTGCGGTAGCGGCTATGGCAGCAATGAGTACACCGCGTCGCTGTGCTGGTGGTGGAGGGGCGACTCCGTATGAGGGGAGCGGTTGGTAGTGCGTCCCTTCAACGGCGGGCTGGTAGCCCGACCCGTATGCTGGCCCCCCGCCGGGCCCGGTGGTGATGGGGTGGCTCATCGTTATCTCCTGGGTCTGGGGTGTGGTCTAGAGCCTACTGCTGGAGCGCGACACCCTGGCTGAAACGCCGCTCATACCGAATAGACGGGAGGGCCGGCCACGGAGGCAGCGATATCGGCGCCGTTCTGTTCATCCTGGGCCTCCGTCGTTGCAGCACAGGTCGAGTCGGTGGCCGCGGTCTGGCTCGCGAGCTCCGCGGCCTGGCTTTCCCAGAGAGCCCGTTGGGCCGGCCAGGGACTCATGGCTGCAGTGATGGCCACGCACACCGCGTTAGGCGCGACACCGGAGGCCGTAGCCGCCGCCCCGACCATCGTGCCTGCTGTGGAGGCGACAACGCTGGCGGCTTCGGCAACGGTATTCGCACCGTCAGCGGCCAGTTGCTGCGGCTTCACCTCGATGTTGTCGGCTGACTGGCCCGAGGAGGAAGGTACTGCTGGCATTTCTATTGTCTCCGTTCGCTGTTCGGGCTCTTGAGCGCCTTGGCGAGTTGGTCGGCCACGGGGTGCTTGAGCAGTTCCGGTGAGGCGATCTTGGCGCATTCGGCGAACAGTTTTTCGGAGATGGCGTCGATGCCGTCAGCGGCCCGGCGAGCGTTAGAGGCCAGTGCGTCGCTGATCTGCTCGTTGAGTTCCTGGATGGTCAGTTCTTGTTGGAGCCCTTCGCGAACATCGAGGTCGATGAGACGGCCTCGGGAGTCGTGGACGACGATGATGTCGTCATCGTCGCCGGTGCTGGACAGGAACGCGTCAGTTTCTTCGTCCCATGCATAGATCGCGTCGAGCATCTTGTTCAGCGGTGCTAATGCCGCTTCAGCGGCCTGATTAATCGGTGTCGCCATCGGTCTCCTCCTGAGTCTTGGTCGACTTCCGCCGCCCAGGACGCTTCCGCACTTGTTCCAACTCCCCGAACACCGGTTCAGTGTTGACGTGTTCGCGATGTACGACACGCTTGTCGGGGTGCAGGTCTGTATCTCGCTCGCCAGAGTTGTTGGCGCCCATGCCGCCCATCATCGGCGGGATCATGCCGCCCATCGGCCCGCCAACGCGGCCTGTCGCCGCTGCTCCTGCTGAGGGGGGCGGGGCGGTGGCAGCGGGGGCAGGAACGCCTGCACCGGGTGCCGCGGCCGACACTGAGCTTGACGGACCGCCGGCGGGCAGCCCGCCCGCGCCACCTCCCCCGCCGCTGCTGGCCGGCGTCGTGCCCCATTCGTCGGGGCTGAGATCATCAAAGCCCATGTCCTGCGGGGTCCCCATGTCTGTGCCACCGGTACCAGGGAGGCCTCCCATGCCCGGAATACTTGAAAGTCCTGACAGCGCCGATAACGGGGACCCTCCCCCGCCGCCGGGCATCATGCCCGACGCCGCTTGTCCCACCGTGCCCAGGATGCTGCCCAGGACCGCACCGGCGGTCCCGGCGGTGGCATCGGAAGCCGGCGCCATCGCGCGGCTAGCCGCGGCCGGATCGCTGGGAGATGCACCGTCCAGGGCGGCGACTTCTCCTGGTGAGGGCGCAGACGAATCGGTTTCGGCGTTCATGGCCGAGTCGCCGTCGGTCCCTGCCTTGTTGGCCGCGGGACCTTCCGTGATCTTCTCGATCTGTTCTGGCTGGTCGTCCTGCTGCTGATCGTCGGCTTCGTCAGTGGACTCTTTGGGCTGCTCGGGGTTTTCGCCCCCCGGTGCTTCTCCAACGATCGGCGGTGGTGCGGGCGGTGGCGCGGGAACGGTGCCCGTATCGACATTGGCTGCCGTGGCATAGCTGGTCTGTGCGGCCAGGGCTTCAGCCTGCGCTGTGGACATGTTGGTCTTCGCGATGACCAACGGTTCACTGACGGTTCCAGCGCTGGCATTGAACTTTTGCAGGGCTGCCTGGTACTCGCGGCGCAGTGTCTGAAATGTCTCCGGTGTCGGTGTCGCGGTCCTGGCGTTATCGACGGTGTTCGCCGCCGAGTCTGCCGATGTAGCCAGCGTTTTGGCGTAGCTTGCCGCATCGGTCAGCCACGACGCATGAGTAGCGAGATTGCGCCCGGCCGGTTGATCCCCGTTGTTCCAGTTCGCATCGACACCTCGTGCGGCCCGTTCGGTTTCGCCGGCTTGCTTCTCTAACTCGCTTGCGGCGGTGCGGAACTGGGTGGCCAACGTTCGTAGTGGCTCCGAGCCCGGGCCGCCATGGATGAATGACGCCCATGTTTCTGCTGGCATCGCTGCCGGAACCGCAGGCACCGCAGGAGCCACCGGAAGCGGTGGTGTTTGTGTACCGGCGGTGGGAAGCACGGGAGCTGGCGAGGATTGCGGTGCCTGCCCATAGCTGGCAATCACCGCGGCGGCCTCGGAGTCGCCTTGATCTAGCCCCACACCGGTCGCCGAGACTGCCAGCCCGCCGGCCACCCGGTGTGCCACCGACTGGGCGACGAGCAACTCCAACGTTGTGGCCCACGCAGTAAACGAGGCGGCCACCGCCGTCGACACTTCGTCGGGGGCTGCTGGCTGGCAGCCCGTGCACGACGGAGGATGGCTGGCCGCGTCATCGGCCAGGTCGCGGCCGTGGGCAACCAGGGCGGTGGGATCGAACGAAATGTCAACCATGTCAACCCTGTCCCGCGTCCGTCACCACGCCGATACCCAATGCACGATGTCAGATTTGTACTGCTGCGTCGATAGCGCGGGCGGTGTCGTCGTCGGCCATCTCAAACCCACTGCGGTGGTTGCGCAACTTCTGCGCGTGAGCGCGGTATTGAGCGATGACCCGCTCGTAGCCGAGGGCACGCTCGGTCGTCTCGAACGCCTTGGCCTGAATGAACGCCGCATAGATCGGCCCCAACTGGGTGCTCAGTTGCGCCATATCGGGTTGGGTCGAGGCCACGTACTGCTCCAACTCCTCGGCGTAGCGGTCGTAGCGGTCAGCCAGCGCTGCCGCAGCCTGGGGGTCCAAGCTGATCTTCTGGGTGCTGCTCATCGCTTCGCCTCTCCTGAACCGTGCGTGTATGTGCTTAAAGTGTTCACGAACTGCTCTATTGTGTACTGTACGTCCCATCGGACGCAAGGAACCACGTGAGAAGTTCTTACAGCGCGAGAAGTAACTACAGGGTATGTCGCCTTCGGATCGAAAGGGCGTTCAAGCATCCAAATGCCACATCTCCAGCGCAGGACCTACAAACGAAACTGGGCGCAGGGCAGCTGGGCGCAGGGCAGAGAGCCCGCCCGGACAGCGATCACAGGCTCGCCCACCGCGACCGGCGGATCAGAGCTTCGTCGGGCCTGTGGTGGCGGAGGTACGGGACGTGTCCGATGTGCTAACCCGGGACGCGCATCCCGGCAGGTCACACGGGACGTCAGTGCGCTGCTCGGAACTCGACTCGCTGTGTCAGCTGACGACCCGCGGCTTAGCTGCCAGACACCGCCGACGTCACACGTTTCCAGGCGTACCCGCGCGGTGAAATTCGGGCCGCAGGGCCGCCCCGCAGCTTGTTTGTTGCCGTCGGCTGACACGACGCGCAGGAGCCTGCAAAGCCGGGCGAGGAACTGGAAGGAAGGCCATTGATGGGCATCCGCTCGACAAACAAGGGGCATGACCAGCGTGTCTGACCGGTTTAACCGGCATCTCGTGACAAACTCGGCGTCAACACGAGCGTAAGGAGACAGACCTAGCACTTCACTGACGCGTCAGGCGCTGCACCGCAGCCTACGACGAAGCAGGGTCAGAAACCGGAAATCCCCGCCGAAGCGGGGATATCCGAACCTGAACTGAAGCGCCAACTTCCGTTCAGAGACCCGTAACAACCGAATTGCCTGAGACCGATTTTGGGGCCAGCCACGCAAGGCTGGCTCCAGGATAGAGGACGCCCTTGTGAGCCGCAATGAACGACATCCCAATGCAACGTTGGCGGGTGCAGAACGGCCGAAGCAGCCCTGCCCGCACCCTTGTTCCGCGACCAGCCCGTGACAACGGCGGTATCCCCCGCCGGTCGCACGCGGCCGGCCTGCGCACCGGAGGTCGTGTGGAATCGGCTCGCACGACTCCTGGCTGCGCCTGGTCGCAACCGGATGCGTCTGTGGAACCCTGATACGGGGAAGTTCAGCGACACAACCAAACACTGCGAGCGACTGCCGAGCCGGCCAGCCGCTGTCTACCTCTACTCGCAGCGCCGTACCCAGACTCTGTGGTTGGACTTCGATGCCAAGCTGCATGGGCCCGCGGCCGTGGCCGCGGACGTGGCCCGCGCCGCCGAATGGCTCACTGACTGCGGCGGCGTCGTAGTCACCGACCGATCCAGCAGCGGTGGCCGACACCTGATCTGCCCACTAGCCATCGGCACCTCAGCGTCACTTGACGAAATGAAACACCTAGTGCGGCTTCTGGCTGCCCGGCTCCCCACACTCGACATCACCCCGAACACCAACGCCGACACAGGCTGCATGACGCCGCCAGGATCTCCATGCCGAGAAGGTGGCTACCGTCAGCTCGACGGAACCCTGGAGGCGGCGGTCGAGGCCTTGACCACACGCTCCGATCCCGAACTGCTCCCGCGCTTGCTCATGCTCCTCGGCGCTCTCAATCCTCCCGCCCGTCAGCGCTCTGCCAGCACGACCGACTCCCCGGAAACCACGACCGAATACACCGTCGGCGCCGGCGAAGACCGACGCATCAGCGGCCAGTATGTCCGCCACGATCCACTCCCCGCCGACGTCGCCGCCTATGCCACCCACGGAACGATCAACCCCGCGCGACTCACATGGCAGTCCAATCACGAGGCTCGACAATCGGTGGTCGTTAACGCCATCGCCCGCGGCCACAGCCTCGCCACCCTGCGCGAAATGATCGCCCCCGACGGACCCTGGAGCCGAGGACTCGGAGCCGCCTACCACCGCTACAACCACCGCAGCGACCAAGCCCTCGAACGCGACGTCGCCAAAGCATTCCACTGGTTGATCACCAACGTCTTAAAGTCATCTCCCCCGCGGCACAAGACTAAGAACACACCGGGGGGGTACATACCAGGACCGCGTGGGCCGAAGGATCTGCGGGACTGGCTCGCCAATGCAACGGCGTGGGCCGATCGAGAGTTCGCCGGCAAAAGGTACCGCTGGACAGTGCACGCAGTGCTGCAGAGCATGGCTTTCTACGCCGTGCTCGCCGGAGAACACCGATCAGGGACGTGGTTGGTCGGGGTCGGCGGCAGAACCCTTTCACTGAGCTGCGGGCTCCTGAGCGAAGACACTGTCTGGCGGGTACTTGCTGACCTTCGGGAAAGGCCCGGAGCGCCCCTAGTGCTGGCCAGACAACACATCGGCACTGAGGCCGACGTGTACGCGCTGACGATGCAGAACCGCGTAACCAACGATCCTGCAGACGCGGAACGGGTACGCATTGAACCAGTGCACGACGCGTGGATTGTTCTGGGGCACCACCTGCGCCGCATCTACGAACTGGTCGCCCACCACGGGCTGACCAACAAAGCCGACATCTACGCGGCGGCCGCGGTCGCCAGGGCCACCGGTGATGCCATGGTGCTCGACCTGGAAGTAGCCGGCCTGCTCAAACGCACCGGACGCGGGACGGTTGCGCGGGGCCCCGTCGAACTGGACAGCATCGCCCAGGGCCACCACCTGGACGAGGCCCGGACGGTTCGCCTACAGCGACATCAGGCCGAACGCGCAGCATGGAGAAACTGGCTCGACGAGCGCGAACAAGTCCGTAACGGGGCACCCCACCCCGGGGGCCGAGAGACATTGGTTGAACACGGCCGCTCGACGGGGCTCGACGAACCCACCGAACGTGCTTACCTGCACCTCACGATGTCAACTGGTCCCCCACCGATGGACGACATCGACATCGAGCGAGAAGCGATCGAGATGATCGCGGAGTTGCTGGGCGGACGGATCCTGACGGCCTAACCGTCAGACCCTGATCTTTCGATATCGCGTCTCAGGACGCTTTGACCGACCCCAAGATCTCGCCGTTCTTCTCGCAGTACTCGTGAGCCTGCTTGATCAGATCAGCGACAAAGGGTTCGAGTAGCACGGCGACCTTGACGCCCTGAGCCTCGGCGAACTTCGTCAACGCCTTGTGATCGAGGTCGCTGACCCGCTTGGCCACCATCTTGTCGCGGGCCCGTGTCTCGTTGTGTCGCCAGTTTCTCCGACGACGCGGCGTCGTAGCAGTGTCGGGCATGTCCGACATGTGCACACTCCGTTCAATATCGCGATATCGTGTGGCGAACCCACTCTGAACAGGTATTACACGATCTCTATAACAGGATATCAGTAACATAGATCCTGTAACAGGAATCCTGTAATAGCATGTCAGGCGTGTCGCTGTACGCCCGCTCCGAGAGAGTTCAGGAACTCTCCCGGGTAGTGTTCGGCCAGAAACACAGGCTCGCCGTCATGGCCGCGATCGCGCAGAGCGATGGCCTGGTCAATCCCAGTGACCTCGCCGTGGAGCTCGGATTCGCCGCACAAAGCGCGATCCAGCAGCCACTCAAAGACCTCACCGCTGCCGGCCTAATCACCCGTCAGGACGGCATGGGCCGCGTCTACTACCGGCGAAACCCGCACAAACTCTGGGACGCGGCGATTGAATTGCTCGGCCAAGCACTCGCCGCCGACATGGGCTCGGAAACCGTCGAACACTGACACGGCGTGCCGCGCCAACCCCGATCAGCGCAATCCGCGGGCCTCTAAACAACCGGTCCGACATGGCTCGCACAGGCATCGAGCCCGCCGGTCCTCGACATTTGCTGGTGGCCGCTGGGTTCACCGAGCTTTGGCGTCCTTCTTCCCCGGGAGGAACGCGTTGAGGACCGGGGCAATCCACGTCGACCGCGTATCGAAACCCAAGGTCTTTCCGATTTGATCGATGACCGCCTCCTGCTCCGGTGTAGGGCTGAACGAGATCTGCGTACTCCCACCGCCCAGGTAACGCACGGCGGACGGGTCAGCCGGGAACAAGTCGTTCACCGGAGCCGTGCTGTATCGCGACTCCTCGATGATCTGGGCAAGTTTGTCGGACTTGTGCATCGCACTGATTGCCTCCAACACCACCTGCAAATTCGTCGCCTTGTTGTCGTGCCGGTACTTCTCGAACCGTTTCTTGACCCCGGCCGTTACGTATACAGCCGAGGCCGGCTTGGTCCGCGTCCGAGGTCGACCCGGCTTGCGCGTGGTCGGCGTGGGCGACACCGATCGAACTGGTGCAACGATCGCCGGCGCCACCTGCGCCCCCGGCAGCGAATCAGGCTCGGATGCAGGCTCGCCGGGCTCCGGCCCAGCTTCGGATGCCGAAGCATCGTCGAGAAGCCCGGACAACCCAGCCCCGCGCTCAGGTAAGACCACGAGGTCTCCAAGATCTTCGGTCGGCAGCTCCTGGCGAGTCAGCTTGTTGTTCACGGCCACATCCCCTTCTCGATCATCTGCGCGCGAATCTGCGAACCGCGCGTGAGAATTTCCTTTGTCAGTTTTGCGAAGTCCTCAGCAACCGGACGCGTGGTGGTGCTGACCACTGCGGTGTTCTCGGCTGTCCCCTTCTTCAAGTCCCAGTGCTTCGGGTTGTTGGCGATCTCTTTCTCCAACTCGTGCGCCAGGCGGCCATACTTAGGCACCTGTTGCCCTACCGCCTCACTGTGCCGAATGAACGACTTCAACATGACATCGTCCGCCATCTGGCCAAGGTCACGTGACACGTTCTCCCTCGTCTCCCTGCGGATCGCCTTGGCGTTGGTGCCCGAAGCGAACACGAAGCAGCCCAGCAGGATCAAGTACGGATTGTGCTCACGCATGGCACGCAGGTCCCCGGCCAACTCGCGCAGACCCGTGCGTGACAGATCGTCGGTCTTCATAGGAACGCAGACAAAACGGGTCGCGCACAGCGCGAGTTGGAGCAGTAACTGGCTCTCAGGTGGAGAGTCGATAATGATCAACTGGTACTGATCACTGATCTGTTGCAGAGCCAACGCAAGCGACATCAAAACTTGCTTAGCGGTCTGCGGATGTCCCATCTCGGCAGCTAGTACCGGCGTAATCCGCCGAACAAACGGCCCTCCTGGGATCACATCAAGATTGGGCCGCACGTCGCGAACAGGAGTCAGCGCCGCGCCAGCTGTGATCGCACTGAACAAGTTGCGGCCCTGATCATTGCCCTCGGTAGCGGCGAAGCCAAGCACGTTCGCCACGTTGCCCTGCCCATTGAGGTCAACTAGAAGTGTTCGCGCTCCGTCGGAGGCAACAAGCGCCGCAGCGTGAGTAGAACACGTTGTCTTCCCGACGCCTCCCTTCCCATTTCCGAACAAGTACACCTTGCCCAAACGCCGCCAATCGACCGCGGGTTCTACGCGGCCAGGTTCATTCCAAGCGGCTACGCTGCTAGTCATGCGGACGCCTCATTCTGCGAGTATCGGGGGTGCTGCGCGCCTACTGAACGGCACCGTAGAAGGTGCCAGGCAGCACACGCGCTCATGGTGCACAAAGTCTAAGGCGCACGATGCGACATCCCAGCCCTTGTGGACCGCGCTTCGACGCACGACGCCGGCCCAGGCTGCCAATCAATGCCCAGCCGTGGTCTCAGCTGAGGTCTCCCGCAGCAAACGCGACGTCGGCCCGCGTGGTACATCTGATGTCTACGCCAGCGCACCCACGCATCGAAGCCTGAGCAAGCGGAACGCTGCGGATGCACGCCGGTCATTCCACCCCGATTTACGCCCGCAGATCGGCATCCGCGCCCACCCGCAGCCGTGTACGGAGTGCGCGGCGTCGCGTTACCCGGAGGCGCACCTTCGCAGAAAGTCCACGTCACACCGCGTCTGCTATCTGTTCGCAGGCTCTGCGGCTTACCGGACCCAATACCTGACTCAATACCTGGCCATATATGGAGGACCAGGTATTGGACGGTACGTTGCCCACCGCCGCGTACATCGGTTCGGTGCCGATCGATTCATGCGTATGCAGGCACCTTGCGGGTGGAGTTGTGGTCGACCACAGCTATCACGCGTCATGCTGCGTGGTGAATGCGATTGGCGACACAAGGCCGGATACGGTGCCATGAAATATTCATTTCCGCATACGGCGTGTCGCGTGCGTCGACGTTCTTGGTGCCGTCCGTCGCAGTGGGTTGTGGGCTACGGCGCTCGCAATACGGGTTCGCGTCATGAGCCGGGGTTGTCACGTAGGTCGATGCATGCCTGGGCGCGAGCGGTATACCCAATGTGTGCCCCAGCAGGCGATACGGTTCGACCGGATGTTGCGCGCAGGGCGTTGCCATTAACGGAGTCACGAGTACGGGTCCATGTGGCGTGAGAAATTCGTCTACGAACGCGGTTGCTTGTCTTTCGACAAACTGGGCGCGACACAGATGTGTCTAGCCCAGGGCCAGCCTCATACCGAATTCTGGTGAGTGCGGTCGCAGCGGTATAACGAACCGTGCGACGCGACACGAGACATGGGATGTGGCGCGGAATGGTGAGCACCGCCGCAGGCCTAATGGGACGCATTAGCTATTGCCGTTGTATTGATGGCTGGTGGAGCGGGGGAGTGGTTCGGCGTGAGAAGTGCCCCGAAAGTTCCCCCACCAGGCCCCTTTGCCGGGAGTGGGCACGCCTCGGGACTGCCGAAACACGAAAACGCGTCCTGGTTTCGCCGTAGCGGCCTCGATGACCCGTCCACGCACCTGACCATCGCCCATTGCGCTGTTCGAGCCTGTGCGTCGCGACCAGGCTGATTTAGCAGGTCACAGACCGGCGCACGTCGTCAAGACCGTCGCCACAGGGCGAGATTCTGATCCGTTACACAGAACGATCAAGGCTTGCGCGATGTTGACCTATATGTATGCGTGTCATGCATGTAATATCTGGGGGCACCAGGGGAGACGTCCCTGCTGAGCAGCGCACCCGAGGAGGCGATCATCGCGGCCGTTGAGCCCGGCGAGGAGTCCCACGGGCATCCCGACCTGAAACGCTTGTCCCAGCAGATGCAAGTGCGTCTGCAGGAACTCGGGTTCAGTCTGCTCGCTGCCTCTAAGTTGGGAATCCTATCCCGCTCAACGCTGACTAGTCTGCGTGACGCTGATCGTGTCCCCAACTTGCAAACCTTGGACAAGCTCGACGATCTGCTGGTCTGGGAACCGGGATCTTCGCGGGCCGTCCTGGACGGGGGCACTGCGGTACCCCGCGAGCAGGGGGTGTATCGCCACCTGCCCAAGGCCCAGCCCGACGAGGCCGAAAGCGCCGGCGACTCTGGTGCCACGCTGGAGACTTTGTTCGATCCCAATGAAGACCCCAAGGACTGGGATTACGAGGGGCTGGTGTCGGCCATCGAGCGCCGGCTGCGGGAACTGAACATGACCAAGTCCAAGTTCGCGGCCATCGGTGGACCGGGGCGTTCGACCCTGGCGACACTGGGCCGGCGCGGCTACGTGCCCACCGCGGACACTTTGGATCGCATCGACCGCTTCCTGATGTGGGAACGCGGTTCGGCCCTCACGGTGCTGCGCGGGGGATCGCCGGTGCGTATCGGCGCGGCCGTGGCGCATCCGGCATTGGTGCCGCTCAACGCCGTCCGTGACGGGCTCAAGGCCGTCAAGATCAGACTCAACCGCCAGGCCCAGAGCGTGGCGCAACTGCAATCCGACGTTGACGAGGCATTGAGCCGTGTCAACGTCGCGATCGCAGAGGTAGGGGACCCAGCTCGCCGCCAGGCACTGGCCCCAGTTTCGGGCAGCCCGACCGAGGGCGATGCCGCAGGTAAGGGAGAAATCCATGACTAGCGGTTTCGCGGTAGGGGAGCGCCTGCTATGCCCGACAACAAAGAGCAGCCGGATCTGTTCAGCGTCCAGACATCGGAGAATGATGGCCGTGAGCCAATGGATGCGCGAGGCGGTGGAGACCGCCTACCGTCAACTCGGACTGCCGACGCGATGGACACCAGAGCAGACCGAGACGTTCCTCAACCTCGTGACCGAACGCCTCGACGAGAAGGCCACGCACCTGTCGATGGACCTGGCCGAGGACGCGATCGTGCGGTGGCGGGGGAGTCATCACAACGCCGAACCCGATCACGAAACGACGGTGGGCCTGCACCAGAGCGCGTTGCAGAACGCCCGAGAAGCGATCGTGCGGCAGGAACTCTACGCACTGATTCCGCAGCCGGCCGAGGACGAGGAACCAGCCAGCACACCGCCGCGGCCCGAGGTCAACTGGGAGGACCGCTGGAGGGACGTGCGGTACCGGGCCGAACCCAACGAAGCAATCGAGGATCTGGCCAGGACCCTGTGGCCTCAGCGCTCACCGATGTTCCGGGTCAAGGCCGCCTACCTTCTCGCGACACGGGCCGAGGAAGGCCGCCCCGTGCCGACCAGCCCGCAACACCACCTGGTGCCCCGCCTCACACCACAGGTGGAGGAAGAACTCCGAGCCGACGGGTACCCACCCGAGTAAACGGCAAGAAGAAGGGCCGCCAGCGCAACGAACTCGAAGACCCGCAGCTGGCCCTGTTCGCCGAGGACGCCTTCGACCTCCCCACCGACCCGCGGGTCATCGATCCCGGCGGTGCGCCGCTACCCGCGCTGCAACGGCCCGGCCGCGAGGACACCCCACCGGCCGAGCAAGCCGAGCCCCCGCCGGCCACCGAGCCAGCACCGCACACCCCGCCCGCGGCCGCCGCGCCCCAACCAAGCGCGGCGGCCACGGCCGCACCAACCATTGCCCCCGCCCCAGCCGTTGAGGCCACTGGCGAGGTCGGCCAACCCCCCGCGGCACCTGCCGTCGAGCACCCCGCGACCGCTGAACCCGAACACCTATCCGCAGCGCCGCCGGTCGCCGTCGATTTCCGGCCGGGCACCGACATTCGCGTGCCCTCGGGGGCTAAAGCCCGACTCCTGGCCAACATCGCCGTCATCGACACCGTGGCTCGTCTGCAACAAGAGGCCCGCCCCGCGACCACCGCCGAGCAGGAAACCCTGGCCACCTGGTCGGGGTGGGGAGCGGTTGCCGATGTCTTCGACACCCGCAAGGACACCTACCAGTCCGAACGCGAATACCTCCAGGAAGCCCTCGGCCCGCGCGATTATCGGGCAGCTTCGGCCAGCACTCTCAACGCCCACTACACCGACCCGGCCATCGCCGAACGCATGTGGAAAGCCCTGCAACACGCGGGATTCCAAGACGGACGGGTGTTAGAGCCAGGCTGCGGCGCCGGCACCTTCATCGGACTGGCGCCCCAGAGCGCCCAGATGGTCGGGGTCGAGAAAGACCCGATCAGCGCCGCCGTGGCGGCCTACCTGTATCCGTCGGCGCAGGTCCGCTCCGAAGGATTCGAAACCACCAACGTTCCCAATGGCAGCTTCGCAGCCGTCATCGGCAACGTCCCGTTCGGCGACTTCGCACTGCGGGACCCGGCCTACAACCCGAAGCGGTTGTCTATCCATAACCACTTCATCGTCAAATCCCTGGACCTGACTGCCCCCGGCGGCTACGTCGTGGTGCTCACCAGCCGCTTCACCCTCGACAACGTCGATTCGAAGGCTCGCAACGAAATCGCCGCCCGCGCCGACCTTCTCGGTGCCGTCCGATTGCCCACCAGCGCATTCCGCCGAGTCGCCGGCACCGAGGTCGTCACCGACATCCTCGTGCTGCGCCGCCGTGAAGCCAGCCGCGAGATCGAGGCCGGAACAGACACCTGGTTGCAGGTCGCGGACATGGACCTGCTCGGCGACGATGGTCAGTGGACCTCACTGCCGGTCAACACCTACTTCCATCAGCATCCCGAGCACATGCTCGGCACGCCGATGATCGGCCACGGCATCCACGGCAGCACCACCTTGCAGGTCCGCACGCTCGACCCTTCGGCGGTGCCCAACCAGGTCGCCCAGGCCCTGCGCGGCATCATCGACACCGCCGTCGAGCAAGGCCGCGGGCTGACCGCCCGAGCCGAAACCCTCACCGAGGTCAGCGAAGTCAGCTTCGACCCCGGATTGTTGACCAAGGCCACCGCCGGCCAACCACCGGCCTACGGCACGCTGCGATTCAACACCGAAGCTGACCGCTTCGAATCCTGGAACCGCGACGCCTGGGTCGAATCCAAGGTCTACGCCAGCCGCAAAGACGAAACCATCAAACTGCTGGCGCTGCGCGATGCCGCCAACGCGGTGGTCGCCTCCCAGCGCAACGGCTTGCCGCCGGAGGAACGCGAGCAACTGCGCGGCCAACTCAACCGGCTCTACGACGCCTACGTGAAACGCCACGGCCCGATCCAGCGGTTCAAATGGAGCACGCCGGGGGAGATCACCCAGGCCAAACACGACGACAAGCTCGCCAAGAAGATCGAAGCGTGGCGCAAAAAGAACCCCGAGGCCACCCGCGTCCCCGAGGAACTCATCGAGCAGTGGGACCAAGAAGCCTGGGAAACCCCCAACCCCTACAAACTGCGGCCCCACATCGTCACCGCCCTGCGCAACGACCCGTCTTGGACCACCGTGCTGGCCCTGGAGTCCTACGACGAGCAGACCAAGGACGTCCGCAAGGCACCGATCTTCTCCGTCGACCTGCTCGGCCCGCCCACCGTCCGTGACCGCGCCGAGACCGCCGAGGAAGCCCTGGCCATCAGCCTCGACCAACACGGCGGGGTAGACCTCAACCACATCGCCACCCTGCTGGGCTCCGACACCGACACCGCCCGCGAACACCTCCGCGGCCTGGTATTCCCCTCCCTGCGCGACCCCGAGGTGCTGATCCCGGCCACCACCGCCTTGTCGGGCAACGTCCGAAAGCAACTCCGCGAGGCCACCCAGGCCGCACAAACCGATCCGCGCTACCACGAATACGTCGAGGCACTGCAGAAGGTGCAGCCGGTCGATCGCCAACCCAGCCAGATCACCGCCCGTCCCGGATCACCGTGGATCGAGGCCCGCTACGTCGCACAGTTCGCCCAGGAAACCTTCAAACCTTCCGAGCATAAGATTCCCCGCATCAAGGTCGATCACATCCACGGCGTCTGGACCATCGACTGTCCCGCCTACGACCGCAGCCACGCGAGCATGTTTGAAACCTGGGGCACCCGCTACGACAACCGTGACGCTATCGACCTGCTCGAAATGCTGTGCAACAACAAAGAAATCGTTGTCAAATACACTGCCGAAGAAGCCGAGCTCACCGGACGAACCGGTGTCAACCGCGACGCCACCGTCGCCGCCCAGGCCAAAGCCGCCAAGATCACCGAGGCGTTCCAGCAGTGGGTCTTCGCCGACGACACCCGCCGCGACGAACTCGTCGCCGTCTACAACGAGCGCTTCAACAGTCTGCGCGCACCCAAGTACAGCGGCGCAGCATTGACGCTGCCCGGCCTGTCCCACAACTTCGAACCCCACCCCTACCAACGCGACGCCGTGGCACGGATCATCGCAGAACCCAATGTGCTGCTCGACCACGTCGTCGGCGCCGGAAAATCCGGAACCATGTTCATGGCCGCGATGGAACTCCGGCGACTGGGCCTGGCCCGCCAGCCCTGGATCGTCGTGCCCAACCACATCATCGAGCAGGTCGGGAAAGAGGCCAAGTGGTGGTATCCCAGCGCTGAAATCCTGCTCGGTGCACCAGGAACCGACGCCGAAGGCCGCCGCCGATTCGTCGCGCAGTCCGCGACGTCCGACTGGGACATGGTCATCGCCCCGCAATCGCTGTTCGAAGCAATCCCGGTCGGGCCCGAGGCCCAGCGCGACTACATCGAACGGGAATGCGAGATCCTGCGCGAGGCACTCAACGGGATCACCGACGACACCACCCCCGCCAGCGTCAAACGTCTCGAAAAAGCCTTGCAGCGATACGAAACCAAACTCCAAGACCTCACCGACCAAGCCAGAAAAGACACCGGCTTGCGTTTCGAGAACACCGGCTGCGACTACCTTTTCATCGACGAAGCCCACATGTTCAAAAACCGCACCCGGCTCTCGGCGGTCAAGGAACTCGCCTGCCCCGACGGGTCCAAACGCGCTGACGACCTCGCCATGAAGATGGACATGCTGCGCCAGCGCCGCCGCGAGGACGCAATTGCCGCCGGCCGCCAGCCCACCCCCACCGACGAACGCGTCGCCACCTTCGCCACCGGCACCCCGGTTGCCAACAGCCTCGGCGAAATGTACGTCATGCAACGCTATCTGCGCCCCGACCTGCTCGATGACGCCGGAGTGTTCCACCTCAACGACTGGGGAGCGGCATTCACCTCCACCGTCAACACCGTCGAGGTCAACGCCACCGGCACCCAACTCAGACCAGTCACCCGCGTCGGCAAATTCTGCAACCTGCAAGAACTGCTGCGCCTGTCCTCAGTGTTCACCGACGTCATCACCCGCGACCAAGTACTCGACCAAGCCCAGGTCAGCCTGCCCGAGCTCACCGACGGCAAACGCACCATCGTCCAAATCCCTGCCGATCAAGAACTCAAAGACTTCATCACCGACCTCGGCTACCGGGCCAGCAACATCGACCCCAAGAACATGGCCCGCGACAACATCCTCAAGATCAGCAACGACGGCCGCGAAGCCAGCCTCGACCCCCGCATGGTCAACCTCCCCGCCCCAGCGCACTCACGCACCGCAGCCGTAGCCGAGCAAATCATGGCCGTACACAACGCCAACGCTGACCGCATCTACAAAGACCCCCAGCACGGCCACGACATGCCCAACCCCGGCGCACTGCAAATCGTGTTCTGCGACCGAGGAACACCCACGAAAAAGGCCGGCAAACCCAAAGACAGCTTCACCATCTACACCGCCATCCGAGACGAACTCATCGACCGCGGAATGCCCGCCGAGAAGATCCGCTTCATCCACGACGCGGAAAAACCCGAAGACCGACTGCGACTGTTCGATGAATGCAACCGCGGCCTGGTCTCGGTCCTGTTCGGCTCCACCGAAAAGATGGGCACCGGCACCAACGTTCAAACCCGCGCCGTCGCCCTACACCACGTCGATGTTCCCTGGCGACCGGCCGATCTGGAACAACGCGAAGGCCGCATCATCCGGCAAGGCAACCAAAACAGCGAGGTCAGCATCTTCAACTACGTCGTTGAAGGCTCCTACGACACCGTGATGTGGCAAAAGATCGAAGCCAAATCACTGTTCATCGAACAGGTCAAACGCGACGACATCGCCGTGGACGAAGTCGAAGACATCGGTGGGGGAGACATGAGCGTGGCCGCCGCCGAAACCAAAGCCATCGCCACCGGCGACCCACGCTACGTGCGACAAGTCCAACTCCAAGACGAAATCGAACACCTCGCGGCCCTGGAACGCTCCCACCACGAAACCCTCGCCAGCCGCGACCGAGAAATCACCACCAACCAACGCCAACTCGGCATCGTCGCCGCCGACATCGAAGCCCTGGCGCCGGTGGCCGACGCTGTCGCCGCCCGCGACCCCGAGGCCAAACCCACCATCGTCGTCGAAGGACGAACCCACAAGGAACGCAAAGACTCAGCCGAAGCGTTCGCCACCGTCTGCCGCAACACCTACCACGCCATGAAGAACGCCCCCGGCTACGAAACACGGCCGTTGAACGTCGCGATCGACGGCATCGCTCTGATCGCCCGCCGCGACCACATCAACTCCAAACTATGGATCAAAGCCGACGTCCCCTCAGCCGAAATCGACGTCACCGTAATGGATCTGCACGGCACCGTAAGCACCCTCGATGACAGCGGCAGCGCCAAAGCCCGAGGACTTCTCACCCGCGTAGAAAACCTCTACAAAGACCTGCCGGCCCACCACCAACGACTGCAACGCCACCACGACCAGCTCACCGCCGAGATCGAAGACCTCCAAGACACCACCGTCGAGGACTTCGACCGCGGCGACGAACTCGCCGCCAAACGCGAGCAACTGTCCACCTTGACCACCCTGCTGCGCCTAGAAGCCGAATCCGAAGAAGCCAAAGCCAAAGCCGCCGAAGCGCAACACCGCATGCACGCCGCCGGCCGACAACCCGGCTGGTCACTACACCTCAACCCAACCCCATTCCTCCTCGAGGAATCCGGCTTCGACACCCCCGAGCAATACCGGTTCGCCCAAAAGATCGCCGAACGAGCCCGCGCCGCCGACTACCTCGCCAGCCAGGAACACAGCGACACCGACGCCCACCGCGACAACGACGAAGGACTGGTCCGGTGAACACCGCGCCGCGCCGCAGCCCCGACCCGTGGTGGCGCTACGCCCAAGACTGCGCCACCGCACTCAACCAGGGCATCGAACCACCCGTGATCCCCACCCACGGCCCCCTTCTCAAAGCCAACGAAGTCACCCGCCTCAGCGCCCCGGCCTACTACAGCCGCCTCGCCAGCGGTGACGGCAACTACGACCGCGCCAACGCCCCCTTCTTCGTCAACCCCATCCTCATGGGCGGCGCCATGGCCACCCAAGGCGCGATCAACCGCCACCGACGCCGCCACGCCGACCGCGACGCCCACCCCACCTGGCGCAACCATCGCGAAGTCGCCGTCCTCACCACCAACCTGCGCCTCATGTGCAGCCGCCCCGACGGCGGCTACGTGTCCTTCTGGTACCAAGACCTCACCGAGTTCTACCCCGACCCCGACACCCGAACCCTCACCATGGCCTTCGACGAAGACCACACCGCACCACTTCGACTCAACGGCCCCGCAGTACCCGGCATCAGCCTCTGGGCAACCCACGCCCTCTACGGCCCCGCCTGGCGCGAACACCCCAAACTCGCCGCCCTCATCCGGACCGACCAAACCCACACCCAGTCGCACCCCGAACGAACCCAAGCCCCCCCCGACACGGGCCTCACCGACGAACAACAACGCTGGTGGGCCCAACACCAGCACCGGGCACACAATGCCCGCAGCGCCGATGGACCAGACCTGAACTTGTAGGGATGAGCTCAACGATTAGCCGGGCGCACGGGAAGTAGACCATTGCGCAGACTCCGGGGGAACACCGAATACGACTCCAGCCCATGCGATTTCGCGAACGTCAGCACCGCCAGCAGCCCACCCTCGACCCCGGCCAATGAGACAGCGCAGCCTCACCAGGATTCAAGCCGATGAAACGTTGTTCAATCAGGTCGGTCCGGCTGCGCGTTTCCGTCGGCCGGGTGTGCCAATGTTGTGCGGTGA
>NZ_CP079873.1 GCF_025263265.1 Mycobacterium sp. SMC-4
GTAACGCTTTGCGGGCGCGGGTGATCTCGTTGCGTTCGTTTTGGCGCTGTTTGCGGAAGGTGGTCAGGGTGACCAGCTGGCGGTCGGGGTCGGCGGTGTAGGTGACGCGCTGGTTGACCTGTCCGCAGCGAAACCGCAACTCCCACAGTTTCTCTGAGAGATAGCGGTTGTGCGGCATACCGAGTGTGATGCCCTCGGCGGCGAGCCGGTCGAGGGCCTGATCGGCCTGGGCGAGTTCACTGTCAGGCAGACCGGCATACCAGCGTTCCACTTCGCCGCTGAACATGATCCGCCACTCATCACCCACGCACCGAGTATATCGATTCCGGTATATACCGTCAACGATATAAACGGGTGCAGTGGGTGTGCCCGTCAGTCGATGTCGAGGCCGTGTCCGCGGTCGCGATCTCGGCTTCGGTCGCGTGTGCGCGGGGTGGTAAGAGTTCGCCAGCTGCGGGCCGCGCTACTGCGGTGAGTCTCAGCGGCGGCCGCCAACGCCGGATTATCGATGCGCGGCACAGGCCGGGTGTTGTTAGCCCAGGGAAGATCGAGTCCGTCGAGGAGTCGTCTGGCGGGACCAGGCTCACCGTTGTCGATGAGCAGGAGCCGGCCGCGGGCGGGGACCAGGGCGGTGGCCACCGCCGCGAGATGGGCGGGGTCGGCGGCCGCGGCGTCCTCAACGACGACGACCGCCCCCTGTGGCGCGGGATGGGCGGGCAGCTGATCAACGAGCTGGTCAAGGTGAAGCTGACCGGATCGCGTTGTGGTGATGGCAATCTGGAGGTGGGCACGCTCAGCACTCGCCGTCGCACGGCGCACCGTGTCGGCAACTTCGGGGGTGTAGCGCTCAGCGGTCAGGGTGGTCACGACGTAGGGCGCGGAGAGTGCGACGGCTACGGGGTCGGTGAGGAGCCCTGAGGAGGGCAGGGGTGCGGCGTAGCGGCCCGTGGCGGCCAATATCTCGACCAATGCCTGATCGGATGCATGCATGCGTGCGTGCATGCTTCGGTCTTGGGCGGTGTGGCGTTCGGTGCGGTCCTCGCGGCGCAGCCGGTTGACGACGGTGCGGTGGTAGCGACGTAGTTCGGCGACCGGTTGGGGGAGCTGATCTTCGTCGGCCTCGCGGGCGGCGGTGGCGATGGTGGCGGCGTGGTCGCCGCGGCCCAGAACACGACGTAGCGCGACGGCCGCCTCACCGAGGGTGCCCCGACGTGCGGTGTGCTGACCAGGGACGGTTTCAGTGTGGTCGTGGTCGCCTTCCCCGGCGCGGGTGTCGTAGAGGTGGACGGTGTTGGTGTGCCGGCCGCGGGTCAGCCCGACGTAGGCGATGGCGCGGGTGGCGCTGTCCGCCGACAGCAGGGTGTGGCAGGTGTCCGCGGTGACGCCCTGAGCGGCGTGCACGGTCACCGCGTAGCCCAGGTGGACCTGCTGGCGTAGGTAGTCCCCCGACAGCGCGGCGATTGCGCCGTCGTCGAGGCGTCGCGCCGCGATTCGCCCCTGGTCGGTGTCGACGGCGAGGACTTCCCAGCGTTGGCCGTTGCGGATCGGGTCGGCATCGGCGCCACGGTCGGTGCGGGTGGGAATGTCGATGGTGTTATGCCGGGTGATCACCACGTCGCCGGCGGCGAGGCGGTGCCCGCGAGCCGCGGGAACCGTGGGTGCGTCCTCGTCGATTCGTTCGGAGTGGATCCGGATGTTGATCGCATCGGCCATCTCCCACCGATCGGCAATGAGCAGTGCGTCCCGGCCGGCGGTGATGTCGGCCTGCCACGCCGTCCGCGCGTCATCGGCCATGGTGACGGCGTCCCCGGTGTGGAGGCGCTCAGCGCGGCGATACCAGCCCACGGCGCGACGCAGCGCCGCTGGCCCTCCCTCCCGTACGGCCAGCGAGGCGTCCCGTTCGGCGTGGTCAACCATCCGCCACACCTGCGACAGTCGTTGCGCCCAGGGCAGATCGGTGACCAGTTGAGCGAAGGTGCCGGCCCGTTGCGCGACCGGTGCAAGCTGGTGCTCATCCCCGACCGCCACCACTTTCGTCCCGGCGGCGGTGGCCGCATCGAGCAACGTACGCAGGTGTTGGGTACCGACCATGCCGGCCTCATCGACGATGACCAGGGTGTCGCTGTCGAGGACCTCGGTACCGCGCTCGAGCTGACCCAACAACGCATCGACAGTGGCGCCACGATCTCCGGCCTGCTCGCGCACCGCGACGTCGACTGCACGCCCGGTCGGAGCGACCACCAGAACGCGTTTCCCGGCCTCATTCGCCGCGCGACGCAGTGCCCGCAGCGAGTGGGTTTTCCCGGCCCCTGCGGGCGCGCTGAGAGGCTGTACGAGCCGCTGGGAGGTGGCGATGGCGGTGATGGCTTGGGCCTGATCCGGCGACAGTCCAGTGGTGTCAACAGAAGGCAGTGCGGCGCGGGTGTCGCGGCGGCCCATCAGCGCGACAAGGGCGTGTTCTTCGGCGACCAAATCGGCTGCCGTATAGCGGATCGACCCTTCGCGTTGATGGGCGGCCCGCTCGTCTCCGATGCGCAGTGCGACATCATCGGCCAGGCGCTCGATGACCTCCCGCGGGGACGGTCCGTCGGCGTCGTCGATGGGTAGCCGCGCACCGATCGCCTCGACCAGATCGGCACGGGTGAACGCAGCCTGCGTGAGGCCGTGCGACACCGCGCGACGCACCACCAACGCGTAGTCCACACCGGCCTGTCGGCGGGCCTCCCGCGCGGCCTGCTGAGCTGGCCGACTGATGCGGAAACCGCGGTCATCAGCGGCCCAGGCGACACGCAGCGCCGCCCATGCGACACCTTCGGGTTTCCGCGGCCGGGTGGCCTTCTGCGCGGTCGCCAACTGCCCTGCGGAAAGCTCATCGCACTCGACTCTCAGATGCCCACTCGCCCACTCGCGCAGCTGCGTCGCACGCTGCGACCACGACGTCAAATCGCCGCGGTGCGCCCCCGCGATTTCGGCCATCCCAGTGCGCGGATCAACCTCGCCCCACTCGATGCCGATCAAGCGCGTCAACTCCCGACGCAAGGTGGCTTGGTAGATGATTCCGGCGGCCCGCGCTTCGTGATAAAGGCTCGTCCCATCCAACGACACCAGCCGCCCATCCGCGCGCGCCTGACGGTTCGGAACGACCGCGTGCGTGTGCAGATGCGGGTCCCCGGCGCGGGAGGTTTCGTGCTGAAAAGTTGCCGCCACAATTGCCGGCAACCGCACCAAATCCTTCTGTCCGGTGACGGGGTTATGCACACGGGTGTAGCCCCCGTGTTCGGCCAGATACTCCATCGCTTCGGCGACGGCGTAGGCGTGAGCTTCGGCGACCGCCTTGCCCATCACATCGTCACCGAGACCGCGCAGCAGTGACACACTCTTGGGTGCACAAAACGTCAAGTCATACCCGTGCACCCCGTCGCGTCTATTGAACGCACGACCACTCGCCTCGCACGGCGAAATTCCGTCATCCAGCCACCGCGTCACCGCATCCAAATCTGCGGTTTCTCCATTGCGCCCGGCCCCCGTCAAACCCATCGCCTCGGCCACGTCGCGACCGGCGGAAAGCCACGCCGGAAGCCGCGTCTCAGACTCGCTGTAGTACTCGCCCAAACCCCCACCGGCCGCGCGGCCATCACGCGCCGACGCCACCGCTTGACGGGCGGTGTCGACGTAGTACGACACCGACCACTGGCCGAGCTTGGCGATCGTCAACACCGCGCCGTCACCTCCCGCCCGCTGGACCACCGCCCAGCCTCGCACACCTTGTGCAAATGTGCCATATCGCTAAGGTGGTAGGAACGCTGGCGAGCGGCGAACAGGCGGGAGTGAACAGCGAAAGGCGAGGCGAGTGGGTGACGATGGAAGCGCGGGGAGAACGGCGTAAGGGAAGCTGGGTCGGGGAAAAGCGGGCAGGGAACGACGAAGATGGGGCTGGTTGAGAGATGCTGAACGTGGCGTCTCGCTCGAAACGTCAGCGCACCGTTTCGCAACCACTAGATTCGTCGTCGACCAGGCGGCCAACGGTGCATTCCTCGCGCCGTCGCGCCGTGCCTCCAGCGGCATGCCGTCGCGGTGTCACTGACCGTGCGGTGGGCGTGCGGTTGGTGTGCCCACTGCGGGTGCGTTGAGCGCTGTCGGTGAGCACGCGACGGATCTCTTCTCGGGCCGCGGCGATCCGAGCCCGAGACGCCTCGGTGAGCACCACCGGTCGCGGGGTCTGGTCGATGCTGACGGCGGCGGAGCCGCCGGCGTTTGTTGCGGGTTCTGGGGGTGACCACGACAGCCGTCGTAACCGGCTGTGCAGGAACGCGCCAGGATTGGCGATGTGGTCGGGCCAGGTCGCTCCTCGGGCGCGCATGTCGGCGTTGAGCTTGTCGTTGACCGCGCGTGCTGACCACACGTCGGGGTCAATGCCGGCGGCGGTGAGCGCATCGCAGATGGCGCCGATGTGGGCGCGATCGAGGCCGTGGGTGATCGCGACGAGTGCAGCGGCAAGCCGCTGCACGGCCAGCGGCCGTCCGGTGGTGCGTCGCCATGGCCGTGCTTGTCGCGTGTTGTCGTAGATTCGGTTGGCGGGCGCGCTTGCGCGCTCGCTTGGTGAGTAACTCCCTACGGGAGAAGAAAGACCAACACCGCCTGACGGCGGTAGGTGGAAATCATGCACAACGGGACGGGTCACGGGACGGGCTTCGTGGCGCGGCACCAGGTGGTACACCGAGGGTCGCCGGCCGACGCTGGGGGTGTTTGTTGAGCCGTGGCCGCGTTGCGCCTCGACGGCCCACTGAGAGACCCGTAGGACGCGCCAGGCGGTGGTCACGGTGCGCATGTCGCAACCCACCTTGTCGGCGATTGTCGCGCGGGTGACGGCGACGTGGCGGCCGGTGGCGTGGTCGGCGTGCTCGGCCATCACCGTGGCGATCGACAACAGCGTGGCCGAGGTGATCGACACGCGTTCCTCGGCGCACAGCTGGCCCAGTGCCGGTGAGTGCGCCCACTGGCGCAGACCTTCGAGCCAGCCAGCGCGGCTGGTCCACATTGGTGCGCGCGGTGCGCAGGCCCCGGCGCGCTGCACCCATTCGCGGCGTCGTTCGTTCGCCAGTGCGCGCACGACATGCGGGCTGGGAGCAGCAGGAGCTACAGCCGAGCCGAGCGGTGTCGGCCAGGTGCTGCTCGCCCGACATGATCGGGCACTGGAGAGATCACGATTTACACACGGGATGCGCGGCGCATCTAGAACCGCAACAGAACGTGCGCTACCGTGAGACTTGCCTTTCAGAGCAAAGTCCCTTCGGGGATGTGGGTGTGGACCCTGAACCGAGTTCGTAGCTCGGTTCAAAACCTCGACAGGGCCTCGCTACGGCGAGGCCTTCGTCATGTCAGCGGGGATCCGCACACCAGCTATTCAGATGTCACATCTGCCAAGGGGCGGTCGCAGCAAGACAGCAAGTTCTAGTCCCTTGGCGGTGCAGTCACATCGCCAGCGGCAAGACCTCCTCGCCGGTATTGAGGGTGCGGGCGTGTTCGGGCAGCCCGACGTGTACGGAGAGGATGTCGGCAATGTGCGGCGGCACTTTGTGGCCGGGCGCTTGTGCTGTGAGGCGTTCAGAGACCTCGCGATGGGGGCGGACCATGATCCGCCCGTAGACATCGCCTCGTAGCGCCTGGAGCGTGCGAGGGACGGTGAGGGCTGATTGGCTGTCGAGTTCGCGGACATGCTGCGGCAGCCCGGCATACAGGGCGAGTACGTCCGCGACGTACTGAGTCACCGAGGAAGAGCCGGCGGCGGCGGCTTTCTCGACGAGGCGCTGGGTGACGGCCGGATGAGTTTTGACCATGTGAGCTGCACGGTCACCTTTGCTTGGGCGAGCCATACTGCACACCCTTGCACCGAAAACCGTTTTGGAAACGTAACGACACGCCACGTGCCCGTTGCTGTTTCTAGAACGTCGTTGAACCTGTGGCTTTTCCGGTGAATCTTGGCACCAGTTATTTGGTGAATTGTGGCTGCGGGAAGCGGCCAGTTCGACGCGCCGTATCGTCGAATTTCGACCGCGACGCACCCGGCGTTCTGACGTCCTAGTCAGGCCGCTTTAAGCGACATTCGGGTGGTGCGTCCTCGGCAGTTATCTCATTCACCTATCGACTGTGGGTCCTTCGATCGCTTCTCCTCACGCCGTGCGACGGAGACAAAGAACTGCGCGTTTGGATCATTTTGTCCCGCACCATCTTTGACGGTGACGGGCCAAGCCGGAGTGGTCAGAACCGGTCGCCCGCGTCGATCCTTGGTAGACCAGAGGCGCAGAAGTGACGCGGCTGACGTAGTTGCCCTGTTCGATGTGATCCACGACGGCAGCACTGGTCAAGGCGGTGAGATACGCGTCCTGTTCTTGGCTGCCGACTGGGTTGTCGGCTCCTGAGATGCGAGCGGTGCAGTAGACGATGCGCTCGACCGTGGCGCCGGTCCAGGCGGATTGGTCGGAGATGAGCCGCGTCGCGAGGGCGCGCAGGTCGAGCCACCGCCAGCCGGCCGTTCCTGACCCACAGAGGAACTTGCCGCCGTAGTACAGGTTGAACCCATCGATGTAAACACCCACGCGCATAGGGATGCACGCTAGTGGGCGGCCACGCCGAAGGGTTTTGGTGGCCACGGCCCGCGGGGTCAGTCCTCGGGGCCGGTGATCAGTTCGAACAGCTCGGTGCTGAGGACCTGGCGCAGCGCCTGGGCGCGGGCCTGAGCCCGCAACGCGGTTTGCGTCGACAGGTCCGGGAGTTGGCCGCCGTGGCGGCGTGTCCAGTCGTGGATGCTGCGGTCCCCCAAGGTCGCGGCTTGAGCGCGGGCCATCCAGGTGATCTTGTCGACCTCGGCGGCGATGAATACCGCTCGGTGGGCCTCGGTCCATTCCTCGGGTAGCCCGAGATCTGTGGTGTAGACCGTCTGGACCGCGCGGTGAATTGCCGGATCGACCGGTGGCGGCATGGTCTCGGACATGCAGGCGTGGACGCGGCGAGGCCGCGCGGTGCGGGTTGGAAAGCGGCTCATTTCAGCCGGTCTCAGGACGGGCCTACGGCTCAAAGTGTGAGCGGAAGCCTTCGAGCCAGTCCGCGCGCGCATAGCCGTTGAGATCAGTCGGAACCCATACCTCAGCGTCGTCGGGACCGTTTGCGTCGCCGCTATCCACCCGCTCATGGGCTTCGAGGTAGCCGGCCACGTGCATGTCATCGGATTGAGAAAAGACGGCCTGCATGGTGACCAGGTTCGTTTTGAAGTCTTCGTAAGCGGCGCGGCGCTCGGCGTCGGTGGTGTAGTCACCGCCGTATCGCTGCAGCCAAGCGGGCGAGTGCTCAGGAGAGCCTGGCTTCGGCGGCGGCGCGGGCATGCTCACCTGGGCCACTTTAGGCCGCCGTACCGACGACGAGCGGGCGCATGCGGAGCGGTATAGCGGCACCGTCGAGCGACCAGTTCTTCTCGCGCTTTCTCAGTAGTGGCCCGTGCGCGGTGGGTGGTGGCTGTCAAGGCTCGACCGTGGTTGACCGCGCAGCGGCGGTACGGCCTTGACAGCTGTGGCCCACCGTTTCGCCACAATCGAGGCCGAGGAAGACGTGCGTGCGTAGTTAAAGCACTCAAGCGTTATAGCGCTATAACGCTTGAGTGCTGTCCTTAGGCGCGTTTGCGCCCCGGTCCGCTGTGGGCGGCGGCGCTGCGCTGTAGTTCGGCGACGACTTCGGCCGGGGTGAAGTGCTCGGCGAGCCGGTTGAGGGCCAGGCGCACGACGGCGCTGCGAGTGGCGTCGACGCGAGGTTTGGTCGTGCGGGCCGCGGCCCGCACGGTTTCGAGGTAGGCGTCGGTGGACTCGTCGAGGTAGATCGACGCTTTGGTGAGGTCGGTGCCAGCGGGCGGCATGGCCGCCCGTGGCGGCGGTGAGGTCGGTGGTGGCGGCTGCTCAACGTGCGGGGTAGCCGGTGGCGGCGCGGCAGGTTCGGGCATCTGCACGGGGGTGCTGCGGGGCTGGTGGCGAGGTGGGGGCAGGGTGCGGCGCGACCTGGCGGTCTTGGTGGTGCGCATGGCGGCGAGCGAGTCCAGTCCGTCAGGCATTGACGTACCCCTTTACGAAGTCGCTGAGGTTGCCGAGCGCGTCTGCCACCTTCTGAAGCGACTTGGCCGGCGGGGTCTCGGCTGTGATGGCCATGCGCTTCTTTCGAGTGCCGACGTGCAGCGCCGTGGGTATCGGCGGTGCGACCTGTACCGGTGTTCCGTCGATGATCCGGCGGAGCCGCTCGATCTCGGGCGCCGGCGGCGTGGTGGGCACGAAGTTGGGAACCAGCACTAACGGGTAGTCGGCGATCTCGTTGACCAGTTCCTCGGTCGCGTCGAGTTCGGCCGTGCGCAGCGCTGTCGGTGCCAGCACGATGTTGGCGACTGACAGCGCCCCGTGAGCTGCCGGGCTGGCGCCGGGGTGGGTGTCGACGACGATCCAGTCGGTGCCCCACTCTTCGCCCCACTTGATGAGGGCTTCGGCCATGGTGTTGGCGTCGGGTTGATGGTCGTAGAGGTCGGGGTGACCGGGGATAAGGGTGGGCTTTTTGAAACCGCGCATGGGTCGGGGCGCAGGAGCGCCTGGGTCCTGCAGGGCTTCCAGAAGACGGGCACGTGGATGGTCCTGGGGTCGGTATCCCCACTTGGCGGTTACTCCCCCACCGTCGTGCTCGAGGTCGACGAGGACGGCGCCCAGTAGATAGGCAAGCTCGTACGCGAGGAATGATTTTCCCACCCCGCCTTTGCGGGAATGGCAGACGACGATCGCGGTCACTGCACCATTATAGCGCTCTAACGCTCTAACGCTTAAACGTTAGAGTATTAGAACGTTACAGCGCGTGTTAAAGGAGTATCCCCGCATCTCCAGAGCATCTGGTCTACCTAATTCCGCCTCTATAGCGTTATAGCGCTTTAACGTTTTAACCTCTGGACTCCTCTTCGGGGCAGCCTTAACTTTCTCCGGGATGTCCGAATGTGTCAGTACGACGCGCGTTGCAAGGTGGGGACGCATCGGCAGGGGCACGGTGTGCCCCTATGCCTGGGGGAGAGGGGAAGCTGTGATCGGGTCCTACTGGCCCCAGGGCGCGGGCCTGACCCACCCAGACCTACAAAGGGTCATTCACCTGGCGTTTTAGGCCTCAGAGCAGTGAGGCTCACCCTTTGTGTCGTGCAAGTCTGCATGGTCGGTCTCTAGTGTCCCGACGTGACGGCTTCAGATGATGCGGACAGTGAGGACACGGGCGGATGCCTGCACAAGCGTGGGTGACGTTGATCATCGGGTTGATCGCGATCGGTGGCGTGCTGATCACGTGGTGGCAGAAGAACACCGCCGATCGCCGTAGTGAGTGGTGGCGGCGCGTGACGTGGGCGTTCGAGCGAACCTTCAGCCCTAATGACACCGAGGCGGCGTTGGGTTGGAAGATGCTCGATACGCTGCTGCAATCTAAGCTGGGCTACACGCGGAGACTCCGATATCGTCCAGGTGATCGGTGAGCACACCGCCCTGGACGACGACGTGGAGGAGGGGAGTGTTGATGGCTACGACGAACGCCAGCGACAACACCGCCCCGAAGCCGAAGACCGGTCGTAGCTTGGCTGTCCGTCAAGCCGCTGCCCGCGCGGCCGTCACCGCCAGCAAGAAGACCGGGCGTCCGGTCGATGAACGAGTGCAGAAGCTCGCCGACTCGCGTTAAACCGAGTCATCCGATTCCCATACCGCCGTTTCGGCCGGGGGTAGCGGCTCGTCGAAGTCGTTGGGGACAACAAGGTTGGGCAGTTGACCGAAACGGCGTGGGGGAGTGGGTTCTACCCCCGTCTCACCGGCTTCGTCGGTCACGATTTCAGAGTACGACGGGGCCTTTCCTGACGGGCGAGACGGTCCGGCGGGCGCATGGTTGTGGATTCCACGCTGCGGGTAACCCGTCGCACCGGGACGACCTGGCCGCTGCTTCCCGTTATTCGCGACGCCTTTGTCTGCATGTCGGGGGACTGGTGCCGCGTCGAGACTCGCGCGTATCCCAGCAGCCCCACCGGCAGGTCCTCCCTCGTCAGTGGGAGCACGGGATCTCAGACCCAACCGGGCCGCTTGCGGCTCGGGCGGGAGCCATCTGTGTCTTCAAGGGTGTCCCCGTTTCCTCACGGTCCGGGACACGATTCTGGGACACCCGACTGACGTTTATGCCCAGGTCGCAAATCCCGTGTTCGCCCCGTCGCTCATAGGTCGCTTCAGATTGGTCGCGCCGCACGAAGGATGGCGAGGGCCGCAGGAACCGATTCGGCTGTGGGGATCTGACGCCGGGTGTCGCCGATCTGGAGTAGTCGGCTGGCCGCGGGGCCGGGGACGACGATCCAGGGGGTTGCGGTGGAGGCGTGCCTTCGGTCGATGACTTGGAGCGTTCGCAGTCCGTCACCGCCGAGGAATGTGACGGCGGTGAGGTCGACGATCAACGATGCGTCCCGGATGGCGGTCCGGAAGCGCACTTCGTAAAGCAGGTCGAAGGCGTTGGACGCGTCGATGTCGCCGTAGACGGCGACGATGGTGACGCCGTGGTCGATGCGGTAGACGTAGCGTGCACGGGCGCGGCGTCGGCGCCGAGTGCGTGGCCGCCGAAATGTCATGGCCACGGTGACGCGGCCGCGACAGTGGGCCACGGCGGCCTGCCCGGCGCGGTGCGGGTCCTCCGTCACCGGGGGCGTGGGAGGCCTGCGGCGTTTAGAGCGCAGAGGTCACCGACTTGCGTGTCTTCTTCACCTTCTTGAGGTCGGTGGCGAGGTCTTTGACCGTGTCCCGGTGCGCGGTGAGGGATTTCTTGACCTTCTTGAGGGTCTTCGTCTGCTGGTCGAGGGATTTGCGCAGGGTCGCTTCGCGGCGTTCGACGGTGCGCAGCACCTTCTGAGCGGCAGCCACACTGGCTGCCGGCGGTGTCGCCTTAGCCGAACTGCGGCGCGCGGTCTTGGTGGAGGTCTTCGCCGCGCGAGACCGCGAGGAGGAAGCCGGCCTCTTCTTGGTCGAGGTGGTGGGTGCGGTCTTGCGGGTGCGGGTGGTCTTCGTGGTGGCGCTTTTGGGTGCCATGGTGGTGTCTCCTAACGGGGAATGGTTACTGCGAGGGTGCGGCTGGGGTGGTCGTCGCGGGCGGCGCTGTGATGGGTGGGGTGTCGGGGTGTGGATTGTCGATGAGGTCGTTGTCATCGTGGCTGCGGTTGCTGCGTCGCCGGGCGAAGGCCGACACCGACAGCAGTGCCCGCGAGAGCCGGGTGGGGGCGCCGCCGTTGCGCCGTTGCAGGTAGAGACCGACCTTGGCCAGGGCGAAGGCGATCACGGGTAGCAGCAGCGTGGCCAGCAGCCAACGCCGCACGGGTGAACTCAGCAGTGCCAACATTGGCGGTTCCTTTCGGCGGGGTGCTGTGCCGCGCGGTGGTTAGCGGGTGCGGGTGCCGCGGCGGCCGGTGATGCCGAGGTAGCCGGCGATGAGGATGACGGCGAAGATGATGCCGACGAGGAACGGGATGATCTTGAAGCCGCCGTCTTGGTTGGAGTAGCCGAGTTTGTAGGACACCCACGTGCCCAGGAATGATCCGATCGCGCCGAGAATCACGGTGACGATGACGCCGATGTTCTGCTTGCCGGGCATGACGAGTCGAGCCAGGACCCCGACGATGAGTCCGACGACGATGGCGCCGATGATGGTTCCGATCATGGGTTTTCTCCTTCAGGTGATGGGGTCGTGGTTGGTGACGGGACGTTGGTGCGCCTTACGGTGGCTACCCCGCCCAGGGGCAGCCACCGCGTCCGTCGTGGTTACTCGGCGGCTTTCTGGCGGGCTTCGTGGGTCTTGGCTTCGCCGCGGGCGGCTTCGGCTTCGGCTTCCTTCTTCGCGACGTCGCGCTGGGCGTCGGCCTTGTCCTGCTGCGCCCTGCCCTCCTCGCTGAGGCTGTCGTTGCCGGTCACCGCGCCGACGGCCTCTTTGGCCTTGCCTTTGACGCCTTCGACGACGCCCTTGATGCCTTCGGCGGGTCCGCTGTTGCTGTCTGCCATGGGTTCTTTCCCTTCTCGATGGTGTGGGGTGTTTACTTCTTCCCGCTCGTATCGGCGGGAAACCTGTTGGCGCCCAAGTGTTCTGGGACCGGTCCTGCTAGTGGGCGCGGGTCATGCGAGCCGGCGGGGGTTGGGCTTGCGGGTGTTGACGTGCAGACGGGTTTGCACGGCGATGGCGTCGCCGAGCATGCCCACGGCGGTGGCCGCCACCTCGTCGGCCGCGGTGGCGGCGTGGGCGAGGGTGTCGGTGCCCGCAGCGGTGACGTCGAGGTGGATGCTGGGTTTGCCGCGGTCGATGACCGCCTTGCCACTGGCGGATTTGATCGCGGGACGCTCACGCAGCTCGGCGGCCGCAGCGTCAGCCAACGAGCCGAGGTCGGCCGACAGGCAGCCCTCGGACAGATTGCTGTCGGCCAGCGTGAGGTCATTGGCACGGCGGGCGGGCCGGTGGGTGGCCAGCCACCGCAGGCCGAGCAGCACCAGCAGGACCCCGGCGGCGGTGACCGCCCAGGGCCACCATGCGGTTTGGGCGGCGAAGACCAGGCCCGGTGCGGTGAGGTAGACCGGGGTGCCGTCGATGAGGTGGGTCGTCCAGATGATCATGGCCGCTCCCAGGACCAGGAGCACCAAGCCGAGGATGAGGGCGGCGAGGCGGTCGATGAACGTGGCGGTACCGGTCATGGATTAGGGCCTTTCCACTCGGGTGCGCACCGTGATGCGCGGTGGGGAGGACAGCGGCGCCAGGGCGGTGCGCACGGCGCCGGTGATGGCGTCTTGGGTGACGTCGGGTCCGGTGGTGCGGGCGGACACCTTGACCGCGCGGCGGGTCGCCGAGGCGGTGGCCTTGGTGACGCCGGGAACCACGCGCGCGGCGGCGGCGGCGAGTTTCGCGGTGTCGGAGACGTCGAGGTAGACGCTGGTCTCGGCCTGCACGGGGATGGCCGTGCGGCGACGCGGGGTCAAGGCGGTGCCGATCAGAAGGAGCCCGAGGACGGCGAGGAGGGCGCCGACGGGAACCATCCAGCCGTGCGCGGATTGGCCGTCGAACCAGTCGATGGCCGCTCGGGTCCAGGAGGGTCCGGTGATCCAGCCGGCCGCGGCGATGCCGTCGCGGATGCCGACCGCGCCGAGGGCGATCAGCAGCAGCGCGCTGATCACGCCGACGTAGTGCGCGGCCGCGGGGGCCAGCGGGGGCGGGGCCGACGCCGGGGATCGTGGTGCGGCCGCGGGCTGGCGGGTGCCGTTGTGCAGCACACCGGAGGTCGAGTGCGTCGGCGGGACGTGTTCGAGGTGTTCGGGGGCGGTCATTGGACCCGCTTTCCGGTGGTGGCGTCGTTGGTGGTGACGGCGGTGACCGCCACGTCGACGCCGTCGACCTGCAATCCGGCCAGGTGCGCGAGGGCGAAGGTGACGTTGGCGCGTACGGCGGCGCCGACGGCGCCGAGTTGGTAGCTCCAGGGCACGGCGATGTCGACCTTCGCCCGGACGCGTCCGGCGGCGATGCTGACGTGGGTCTTGGGTCTGGTGCGTCCGGTGAGCTTGTCCAGGCCGCTGGCCTGCAGCCGCACCCCGGCGGTGTCCAGGGCGGCCTTGGCCGCAATCTGCTCGGCGACGCGGTCATGCACCGTCAGCGACCCCCGACCGCCGGGATCATCGCCGACCGCGGGCGGGGTCTCAGCCACGGCCGCGTCCCCGCAGGATCGTGGTGAGGTCGAACTCGCCATCGCGTTGCCCACCGATCGCGTAACCGATGGCGCCCAGGATCAGGGCGATCAGGAAGCCGGTGAATCCGCCCGCGGCGGCGGCAACGCCGAGCAGCAGCCCGGCCAGTAAACCCACGGTGGCAGTAGTCATGTCAGGTGGTCCTTTCAGGGAATGAAGTCGTTGTCGGGGATGGAGTTTCAGAGGGTGACGTAGCGGCGGGTGCGGCGCCGGCGTCGCCACAGGTACAGACGGCGGCGCAGCCGAGCACGACGGGAGCGGCGGATGATCAGCACCGGCTGCTCGGCGACGGACCGATGGTCGATCGCGGCGAGGGCGGCGATCAGCGCCGCCGCGGACCCGCCGCGGTCGGGGTGGTGCCGCCGGGCGGCGGCTCGGCGGGCCCTCCCACGATCGCGAGCCGCCGAGTCGGTCACGGCATCCCGTTGGTGGGGGCCGGTGCGACGTCTTCGACGGTCACGTTGACCTCCACGCCGGGATGTAGGCTCCCGACGACGCTGCGGACCGCGGCAGCGGTGTCGCGCACCGCGACGCCGAACACCACCACGACGTGGACGTCGACGACGGTGTCGGTGAGGCGGATGCCGGCCACGCGCCGTCCGGGAAGGTAGGTGCCGACCTCGCCGAACATGCCGGGGTGCAACGCGGCGACGCCGGGAACCGCCAGCACCGCGGCGGCGAGCCGGTCGGCGGGTTCGGGCGGTGCCGGCGTCGCCGCATACCCCTCGGTCACCTACTGCACCCGCGCCGGGCGGCTGCTGTCGGTGCTGGTGGTGTCCTCGTCGCTGTCGTCTTCGACGTGCACGTCGTTGACGGTGATGTTGACCTCGGTGACCTCCAGGCCGGTCATCTTCTCGATCGCGGCGATCACGTTGCGACGGATCCCGTTGGCCAGATCGGCGATCGCGACGCCGTAGTCGGCGACGATCTCGATGTCGATGGCGGCCTGCTTCTCGCCCACCTCCACCGACACACCCTGAGAGTGGTTGACCGTCGCGCCGGGGATCCGCTCGCGCAGCGATCCCACAATGCGCGACGCTCCGCCGCCCAGGTCGTAGACGCCGTGCACTTCACGTGCCGAGAGACCGGCGATCTTGGAGACCACCGTGTCGGCGATCGTGGTCTTGCCCTGGGAGGTGGTCAACGCCGAATCGGTGGCGGTGACCGCCGGGGTCTTCGGTGCGGTGGTGGGGGGCTGGGTGCTCGTCATGGGCACGGTTCCTTTCACGATCCTCGTCTGGGTTACGCAGGCGTAGACGCGGCCCCGGCATCGAAGTGCACGCCCAACCCCATGATTGTGATGTAGAACACATGTACCCACTTTGTGGGGTGCGCGTGAGAAGTTTTGTCCCGACACTGTTGCGGGTGTGGCTGGGTCACCTCGCGCCGCGAGCCGGCCTCGGGAGGAGGTCGCCGCGTGGTGGACACCCCACCCCGTGACACCGGCACGGACCCATCGCGCCTAGGTGACCGCACCCTGGCGGCGGCCGCCGCCATGGGTGAACGGGCGGCATTCGAGACGATCGTGCACCGCTACGGCCCGCTGCTCTACGGCTACGTCCGGCGCATGATCAGCGACCAGGCCGGGGCCGACGACGTGGTGCAGGAGACCTTCGTCGCCGCCTGGCGCCAGATCGACGGGTATCGCGGTGACGCCGCTCTCAAGACGTGGCTGTTCCGGATCTGTGACCGCAAGATCATCGACTCGCGCCGGGTGCGCTACGCCGAACCCATCGACGACCGCCTCCTCGACCCCATCGACCCGTCCGCGGACTCGGATCCGACAATCGTGTTGTCCAACAACGAGTTTCTGGCCGCCCTGGAACGCGCCCTGGCCGAACTGCCCGTCCGACAACGCGCGGTGTGGGTGTTGCGCGAGATCAACGGCTTGACGTTCCCCCAGATCGGCATGACCCTGACACTGAGCCCCGGAGCAGCGCGTGGACACCACCACCGGGCTCAATCCACCCTCCGGCAAAGGATGCAGCGATGGCAGCACTGAACGGGGACGACCCGCTCGGCGTGCTGCTCTCCCGCGCCGGGCAAGCCTTGCGGGAATTGAGTGAACCCGGCTGGGATCGCATCGCCGACACCGTGATCGCCGCGGTGCGCAACACCCCCCGATCGGGATGGCCGGTCGCCGTCGAGGACCCCGACCCCCAGCAGCCACCGCTGCCAGGATGCATCGCGGTCAGTGATCTGGTCATCCGCGCCGCGCTGGCCGCAGCGCTGCGCGTCGATGAGATCTGCGCCCCCAGTGCGGTCGACGTCCATCTCGATGGCACCGAGCTGCAGCGCGTCAGCGTGCAGATCACCGGCCGCTACGGCAACCGGCTCACCGAGGTCGCCGACCACGTGCGCGACCTCGCCGCCAGCATCCTCGACGACCTGCTCGGAGTCGCCGCCCTCGGGCATCAGATCGACGTCGCCGTCATCGACATCGTGCGCGGCAACCCGCTCGACGAGTAGCGACCGCCAGCACTGCGGCGGAGCTGAAAGGCTTTTAGACGCGTTCGCCAGACAGACGTGCTCGAACAAAGTCAACTAGCAGGTGGGATCGGCCACCTATGTGCGCGGCGACTCTCAGTCGTGGCGCTATCCCGTGGGTCGTGGTACCCCTCGCGGGTCGCAGGACGCTGTGTGGGGCGACGCCACAGAAAGATCGGATGCTGGCCGGCGCGGTCGACGAGGACGTACTTGATGTAGCCCTGGGCGATGAGTGCCGTGGGATCGCACCGGCGTTCGCGGTGACATTCCACGATCGGCACAGTGCCGGCGAAGACCGTGCTGCACCGCTGCCCGGTCGTAGCACCACACCGCGGACAGTACGACCCCAGTAGGTCCCGGCCACCATCACCAGTCACCGGTTGGGGCCTAGGTGCGCGGGAAGACGCTGGGCGCGGTGAGGGCCATCGCGCCCAGCGCGAATCTGATTGCTCAGACACGTGTGACTTTGCTTCTGCGCCGCGTTGTCCGGACTGCCTGGGCCTTGGCCCCGGTTGGCGGTAGCCCTCAGTAACCCTGCTGACGCGGATAGGGGTTGTCGCCGTATGAGGGTGGTTGCGGCTGACCCGGCTGCGGATAGCCGGGCTGCTGGTAGCCGGCAGGCGGCTGACCCGGTTGCGGATAGCCGGGCTGCTGGTAGCCGGCAGGCGGCTGGTCCGACTGCGGATAGCTCGACGGGTCGCTGTAGCTGCTCGGCAGTGGCGGCGCCTGCCCCTGATCGTGGGGCTGCTGCCCGGGTCCGCTCGACGAGGACACCTTGTCGCGGATGGTGCGGCTCTCGTTCTCGGCCTTGTCGAGGTAGCTTTCCCAGCGCTGCTGCATGGGCTTGATCAACCCCCCGCCGACCCCGACGACGAGAATTCCGCCGATGGTCCCGAGGATGGCGACCAGGACGGGCAGGGTGACCGTCAGCGCGATACCGACCTGGTTGAGGGCTGCGATGATGCCCAGACCAAGAATGGAAATGCTCGCGATGTTGGCCAGCATCCGCCCGTAGGACAGCCCGCTCAAGGTGTTGGCCAACAGATCCCGCACCGCAGCCGCGATCGCCGAGGCGACGACGACGATGATCAGGGCCACCAACAACTTCGGCAGGAACGCGATGACTCCGGAGATGAGGTCGCTGATCGGATTGGCCCCGAACACCCCGAATGCCAGTTGTAGAACAAACAGCAGCAGCGCGTAGTAGACGATTTTGCTGGCGATGGTGGAGGCGTCGTACTGGCTTCTTGCCAACGCGCGCTTGACGCCCCCGCGCTCCACGGCGCGGTCGAACCCGACACGTTCGAGGATCTTGTCGACCGCTTTGGCGATCAGCTTGACCACTATCCACCCAATAATCAGAATGAGGAGGAAGGCCACCAGTTTAGGTGCGAAGGTGGCGATCTCGCGCCACATGTCATTGAGAGCGTCTCTCACGATGCGTGTGCTCCTTCTGGTCAAGACCTGTCGGGCCAGGCCTGGGTACGTCGCTGGCAACTACCCGCTAAAGGCACGACCTACACTTCGTCCACCGGTGAGGCGCGCGCCTCTTAGATACGAATGGCCGTTCTGCCCGATTCCGAACAGTGCGGCCCCAACCCTGGGCCGCACTGTTCCCCACGATCTATTCACGCTGGTGGGCGGCACCCGGCCCGTCAGCCCCGTCCAGCCAGTTCCGCACCAGTCCGCCGTCGTGCGCTTCGACGGACCTGAGTTCGGTGAGCGTCGGGTGCCCGGCAGCCAGCAGTGCTCTGTCGGTGCCCTCCTCGGATTCCTCGGACATCTCGAACTCGGTGAGCCGCACGTCACCAGCACGGACTTCATCGACACGCGTTTGCACCGCACCGCCACACGCCAGACGGGCGTGGCGAATTGGTCCTAGATCGGTCGCTGCTCGATCGGGAACGTTGAGGGACAGCACTGTAGCTTCGGGCGCCTCGACAAGCAGTGTCAGCACCTGCGCCACGAGCCCGGCGGCGGTTTCCCAGTGCCGATTGCCGATGGGATGCAGCGCCACATCCAGTGACACTGCCAGCGCTCGGGTGTCGTTGATCTTCGCAGTCAAGGCGGCGCCGACAGTGCCCGAATGCAGCACGGCCCGACCAACATTGGCGCCATGGTTGATTCCGGACAACACGAGGTCCGGTCGCGGGTCGAGCCAACCGTTGAGCGCCGCGGCGACGATGTATGCGGGCTGGGCGCGGACCGCCCACGCCGCGAGGGCGGGCAGGCCGGGCAGCTCGCGGCGCTCAACCACCATGCGGCCTTCCCGGCGGACCGCGCTCAGCGCAGCGCTCGCACCACTGGCCTGCTCCGCGGGCGCGGCCACGACCACATCCAGCCCCACCGCGCTGGCCGCAGCTGCCAAAGCGTGCAGGCCAGGCGAGTCGATCCCGTCGTCATTAGTTACCAACGCGCGCGTCACCTGACGGCCTCCATCCCATCGATCGGGCCTTTGGCCCCGATGTCGGCCATCATTCCCACGGGCGTAGCTCGACGCGTTCTGCGAGAGTCTTCACGGCCTGGGCACCACCGGTGCCCAGGCCGTGACGCACGACGTTGAGCGCCCCGCACGCCGCACCGACCTGAAGTGCTCGGCGCAGTGAACAACCGCTTGCCAGCGCGGCGACAATGCCCGCGGTCATCGAGTCCCCAGCGCCGGCCGGGTCGGCCGGCTCCAACTGCGGCATCACGACCTCCAACACGGCCCCACCCCGTACCCCGTCATCACCGGAGTCATCGAGCAGGGCCAAGGCCGGTGCCGCCCCGGACCGGGACACCACGATGGTGCCCGCACCCTCGTCGCGCAGGGTGCGCATGGCGGTGATCAAGTCGTCGGGTTCCTCGGACGTGGCACGGCCGTCGGCGAGCAATTCCTCGTGGCTCACCTTGATCAAGTCCGGCCCACCCGCGAGAACCGCCTCAAGCCGCTCTCCAGCCAGGTCGGCGGCCACTGTGCACCCATTGGCAGCCAAATCGGTGGTCAGGCGCCGGTACAGATCCGCGGGTACCACCCGGTCATCCTGCGGACCGGACAACAACACCCGACCGTGCGTGAGCCCCTCAGTCAGGGTCAGTTCGTACAGCGAGTCGAGTTCATGGCGGTCCAGGGCGCTACCGGGGCTCTCGGCGATGACCTCCCTACTGCCCGTGCGGCGGTCATGCACGTAGGCCCCGTTGCGTGAACTGACGGGAACGCTTCGCACGGTGACCTCCGCGGCCGGTAGCAGGTGCCCGAGCACCGACCCCGTCTCTCCTCCCAACGCGGCACACAGCACGGTCGGCACGCCAAGCGAAGACACCATGCGTGACTGCCACACACCCTGACCGCCGGCGTGCACGTGGATATCGGCCTCACCGGCACGGTCCTCCACGATCACAGTCAGAACCGGTAACGGAGCGAAAATGACCACGACATCCGAGTGGTGCGGTCCCAGCCACGCCTCCGGTGTCTCGCTGACTGTGTTTTGCGGCGGTGTGCTCGTCATGCGCGGGTGAGTACCCGTTCGACGGTCATCACCCGTCTTGACACCGCGACGTGTTTCTCAGCCACCTGCTGCCGGTTCACCTCGTAAAAGTGCGAGAGACGTCGAAGATCCCCAGGCGGTCCTCGGGACATCCAGGCCATCCGAGCAGAGGTACGGAGCTTGTCGTTGGCGCTCCTCAGCTTGCTCAGCATGCCTTTTCCGAGACGGAGATGCCGGTTCTGAGTCCTGAAAGACGAGGTTCGTGGGCATCGTTTAACGTGAATGTTTGTGGTGGATGCGGAACCGCAGGGCAACGAGCTGGCGCAGGTCTTCGGTGACTTGGCTATCGAGTTGCATGGCGCAGATCAGGGTGAGGCGACGTTGCGGGCAATTGCCGCCGCCGCCGTCAGGATCATCCCCGGCGTGCAGTTTGCCGGCATCTCAGTAGTCCGGGGAGGCAAGGTCATAACGGTGGTTCCGACCGATGAGGTAATCCGCGAGCTGGACATCGCGCAAACGGCGGCCAACGAAGGGCCTTGTCTGAGTGCGCTACGCGAGCATCGCACCGTGCATATGGCTGACATGGCCGCAGATGGGCGATGGCCCCGCTTCACCGCCGCCGCGCTGGAGCGAGGAATTCGCAGTTCACTGTCGTTTCAACTGTTCGTCGCCCCGAACAACAACCTCGGCAGCCTCAACCTTTATGCCCGCGAGCTGCACGTGTTCGACGACGAAGCGACCATCGTCGGAGACATCCTGGCCCAACACGCGTCGGTGGCTATGGCCGGATCAGCGGCCGAAGCCCAGTTCGACAAGGCACTCGCCAGTCGCGACATCATCGGACAAGCCAAGGGCATTCTGATGCACCGCGCCAATGTTGATGCCCTGCAAGCGTTTCAGATGCTCATCGATGTATCCCAGACCACGAACACCAAGCTCTTGAAGGTGGCCGAACTCCTCGTCGACGAACACGTTGCATCCCTACCTAAACCCCAATGAAATTGGAGCCCACTACTACTCGGCCGGAGAACAGCGCGACGGATGTAAGCACACTGTCTCGTTTCTAGCATTCAAGACGTCTCAGGTCTTGTCTCGGCCGGTTGGTGGGCGGCTGCCTTGGTCAACGATTGACCAGTGGTCGTGCTGGCGTCGCGGTTTCAACTGCGCCGCTACCGCGACGTGGTTCCCTTCTTCGTCGCCGCCTTGCGCATCGATGCCGAGGTGCGGCGTTCTGAGGGCGCCGTTGGATTGGCGCTCATCGCCCAGCCTTTGCGCCGCACGTTCTACACGCTCAGTGCGTGGCGAGATCAAGCCGCCATCGATGCGATGATCGCCACCGAGCCGCACCGCTCCGTCATGTTGCGATACCGCGAGCTGACCTCGGATTCCCGTTTCACGACGTGGTCAGCATCGGATGCGACGCCGCCCACCTGGCAGGACGCGCGGCATCACCTAGGTGCCTCCGGGTAGTCGACTCGACTGCAGACGAGCGGTCGCGTCGCGGTCACCGCGGAGGACTGTCCGGCGTCTCGTTTGTAAAGATCTGACCGATCACGTCCTGTCTCACGTACTCGACCGCCAAGTGCCGATGACCGGTAAATCGGGGCGTCGTGCCGATGGCCTCCGGGGGTGCCACGCTTCGTCAGCGGGTGTCGATGACGCGTTGCGCGACGTCGAGGAGTTTGGTGTTGGTGTCTTGGGACAATTGACGCAGCATCGCGAACGCTTGGACGTCGTCGATTGCGAATCGCTCCATGACGATGCCCTTGGCTTGGCCGATGCGGTCGCGCGTGCTCAGCGCAGACTGCAGCTGTTCCCCTTCCCGGCTGGCCAGGATCGCTGCGGCGGCGTGCGCGGCGAGGACCATCCCGGTGGTTTCTGCGTCGGTGTCCCACTGGTGGGGTTCACGGCCGAACAGGTTGAGCGCTCCAGCGGTGCGGTCGGCGGTGTAAAGCTTGAACGAGAGCGCACTGAGCAGTCCGAGTTCGGCGACCTTCGGGGCGTAAGTCGGGAAGCGTGGTTCATAGCGGAAGTCGTCGACGCGGACCACGACCTCGTCGAGCGCTGCCTGAAGGCAGGGGCCCTCACCGGTGTGTAGCTGGAGGTCGTCGAGTGCGTATATCAGCTCCGAGGTGGGCGCGAGGGTTTCGTGAGTCCCGCCTTTTCCGATGAGCAGTACCCCGGCGACGGCGACGCCGGGGATGAGTTGGGTTGCAGCGTTGGTGACGTCACGAAGCACCTCCTCGACGGGTTGCAACGCGGTTGTCCGCGCCAATTCCGCCATTTGCCGAGCAAGGCCATGCTGATCGTATGAGTCCATCCTGGGAGCATCATGCCTCCTAGAGGGTTGTCGCCGCGGGCACGCTGCACAATGCTGGTGCGGTTCGATGATCAGGGCGGCCCAATCGCGGGCGTCGCTGCCCGGACCCTCGTGCTGAGCAACGTCAGTCTGATTCCATCTGCACGCGGCGGTCGATGACGTCGCGTGCGACGCTGGTGGCGCTGCGGCCGGTGGCGAAGGCGTGTGCCCGCAGCCGGGCCACTGCGGTGGCGGCGGTGATGTTCAGCTGGCTCATCAGCATGCCGGTGGCGTTGCTGACCTCCGAGCGGGTCAACGGGTCCAGTTCGGTCCAGGCAGCACTGCCGGGGTCGGTGCTGGCCGCGTCCAGGTCGCTGCCGTGCAGATCCAGGATGGGGAGTTGGGCCAGTTCGGCGGCCTCGGCTACCCCGTCGAAGTTCTCGACGGTCCATGCCGGGGGCTGAGCGTGGAACACCGCCAAAGCACCGACGCAGTGGCCGGCCACGATGATCGGTACCGCGTACACGCTCCGGATGTGTTGTGCCAGTAACGCTTCGCCGTACCCGAGCCAATGGGCGTCACCACCTGGCGAGTCGGCCAGATCATCGATCAAGACCGGCAAGCGCTGGGCCGCCGCGTCCAAACCTGGCCCCTCCCCAAGGGTGAACTGCAGTTCGTCGTAGAGACGCGCAGCAGGGCTGCTGGCGCCCAGGGTGGCGACGTCGACACCGTCGCACACCAGGCAGATGGCTGCCGCGTCGACTTTGAGCAGCGCGACGCACCCCTGGCAGAGACGATCAGCAGCAGCTAAACCGCGCTCGCCGCCCATCGCGGTGAGCAGTGCGTCTCTGATGCTCACCTCATTGCCTCACGGGCGTGGTATACGCGGGGACGTAGGAGGTGACGGCTGGAGCACGACGGGGAACACGGAGCCAACGTCTCCTCCTACAGTTCGGTGGTCTGATGACGTCCCGCAAGGTCCGGAGGAACAGCGATGACATGCCCGGTCAGGCCACGACCAAACGTGCCCCTCGGATTGCATGCACCACACCGGTCTGCGATGAGACCGTGAAGCCTGTCCTCTCAAATCTAGAGATGTCGGACGGCCAAGATCCTGTCTCGGATCGTTCCCCATTTCCGGTGGTGTGAAGGCTGAATGATCGCGAAGAAACTTGAAATCGCGCGATGAGGACCATGGTGTGAACTCTGCGACTGGTACGCCCTTGCACCACGAGTACGTCGCCTGGCTCGAATGGGCATGCAATTTCGGCGAGCCGCGAGCCAGCCATGCACGTTGGCGTCCCTAACGCCCCCTGGTCCTGCGTTCACGAGCCAGGTTTTACCTAACGCGACGCTCCCACGCATCGGCAATGTCGTAGCCACCCTCTACTCGCCGCCACAAGCCGGACAGGACGAGTTCTAGAGCGAGCAACGTGGTGTCAGAACCAAGTCGTTCGTCGGGGATGAATCCAGGTGTGTTGCGGCGCATACTGGCTGCCGCCGCGTGTAGGGCCAGCATGCCTGCGGCCCTCGACAGCATCACGTAATCGCCGTGGTGCGGTTCGACCCAAATGAAGTCGCGAACCTCGTTGGGGTTGCTCACGTCGATCTCGTCCTTTCGCGCCTTTGCTCTCCAACGATAGCCCCAATGTCGGACCGTGCACACCTCGCGTCAAGTTCAAATTCGTAATAAAGCTATTCGCCTCAAGTTCAAATTCGGAGACACGGTGACGGGGCTGTGCGAACACACTGCAAACAATGCCAGTCTCATATCTAAAGAAAAGAGACAGTGCCCAGCGTGCTCCGAGCGGGCCGCATCGCCCCAGGTCGCGGTGTCTCATTTCCTGTCTCACACCGCGTGTCTCAGATACTCGATGTCGGAGGTTGATGAGACGGTGGTGTCGTGACAACGGTCCTCGGATATGCGCGGGTGAGCACCGCAGGCCAAGACCTCGATGGACAGCTGGTCGCACTCGCTGCCCAGGGCGTCGAATCCGGCCAGGTTTTCACCGACAAGCTCTCGGGTGCGGTGAGCACCGACCGGCCGGGCCTGGCGGCCCTGCTGCACTACGCCCGAGAGGGCGACACCGTGGTGGTCACCGCCATCGATCGTCTCGGGCGTTCCGTCGCCGAAGTTACTCGCACCATCGCCGAACTCGGCGAACGTCGAATCCTGTTGCGCGCCTTACGTGAAGGCATAGATACCGGCACACCGACCGGCCGCGCGGTGGCCGCCATCATGGCCACCCTGGCCGAGCTTGAACTCGAACTCGGCCGCGAGCGCCGTGCCGCTTCTCGTGACTCCAGGCGAGCGCGCCGCCTACCGGCCACCAAGCCCGCCAAACTCACACTTGAGCGACAGCAACAGCTCCGTCGTCTCGCCGAGACCGGAGAACCCGTTCACGAGCTCGCTAAGGCGTTCGGCATCAGCCGAGCGACGGCATACCGGTACCTCTCCGCACCCGTGAACGACCCAGTGCTGGAGCCGAGGCAGCCGTTATGAACCTGACCGAGCTGGGCGCGGCCCTTGGCCCCTTCTTCGATACCTCAGGCAGCCCTTCACACCAGCAGGCTCCGCGATGCATTCGCCCGCCACGGCCTCGGTCATCTCGACCCGGCACCAGAGGGAAGAACATCGAACGGGTCTCACCTGGGCAAGATGAAGCGAATCCGACATGTCTTCGCCTCACCGGCAGCTCACAACGCGACTGCGGGGCTGCCCTTGGCCCGAGAACTTGTGGCGCTGTGTCGGGCTCACGGGGGCTTCAACCCTGACAGCGAGAGCTATGCCGGTAGTGGGAGAGTGACCCAGCTCGTCCAGGCCTTCGCTCCGCTCGGCTTCACTCTCGAACCCGACGGGTCCATACGGACGACCGTCATCGACAACCTCAGTGGCACAGAACTCACTGTGACGCTTCGCAGCTACGTCGACAGAATCAACTCCAGCCCCGACGACGCACCTCTTCAGGTAGGCACGGGAAAGGAACTCGACGAAGCCGCCGCCCGCCACGTTCTGACAGAACTCCTGGGTGACTACCCGGTGTCGGGCAACTTTCCGGTCACGTTGACCAGTGCTTTTACCGCTATCGGCATGGCTACCCCCACGGAGCTGCCCAAGCTCGATCCCGACCCGCACCGTGCAGTGCACCAATGCCTGTTCCTGCTGGCCACCGCAGTCAATCGACTCCGAAACGACGCCGGCACCGGCCACGGACGACCCGGACCACCACGCAAGACCACCGAATTGAGCGCAGCAGAAGCCCGCCTCGTCGCTCGCGCAACCGCACTCGTCGCAGGAGCGCTGCTCGACAAACTCGACGGCGGCTAAGGCACTACCGGGGTGTGTCTATAAACCGTGCTCAGCCATGCGCACAAGTGGCAGTCGACGCCGAGGTGTTCCTGACCTTCCCCAGTAGACGCGCGGGGGTTATGCGGCGGTGATGGCGATGCGCAGGCGTTTCCCGCAGGCTGCGGCGAGCCGTTCGAGGGCGTCAATTCCGGGGGTACGTGCACCGTTCTCCCAGGCGGCGACGGCGGATTGGCTGGTGCTCATGGCGGCGGCGAGCTGGGTTTGGGTGAGGCCGGCCTCGGTGCGGGCGGTGTAGACCAGCTCGGCGAGGTCCATCGCCCGGCCGGCGTCGTGGTAGGCCTGCTCGTAGGTCTGGCGCTGCTCGTCGGTGAGGACGGCCTGGCGCTGGGCGCGGGCGGTTCGATAATCGACCCCACCGCTGGAGGTGGCGACCTTCTCCGCAGCGGCGCGGGGCTTTTTGGCAGCCTTGTTCGGGGCAGCGGTCTTCTTCGGGGTGGCGGTCTTAACGGCCATGGCTGAGTTATCCCTTCTTGGTCTGGTGGCGTC
>NZ_CP079874.1 GCF_025263265.1 Mycobacterium sp. SMC-4
GTTCACTGACCAGATCATGGGTGGGCGCCAAGAGCAGGGAGTGCTGTCCCTGATCGTTGTCTTCGCGCCATGCCTCAAAGGCCATGTCGAGGGCCATGGCGTCGGTGCCTACGTGGACGCGTTGGTGGTCGATGTAGAAGGCGATGCCCGACGGATCTCCCTCGCGCAGCGCGAGTCCGGCCTGGGCTTCGGAGGGCGAGGCGAACCGCATGACTTGGGAAAGAGTGATCGCGCCGCTGCTGTGGGCGAGGTCGCGCAGCACCCCGCCCGCGCTGATGGATGCGAGTTGTTTGTCGTCTCCGATGAGTCGGACGCTGGCTCCTCGGGCCAGCGCTGCGGCGATCACGGAGTCCAGGGCAAGGGTGCCGGCCTTGCCTGCTTCGTCGATGACCAGCAGGGTGTTCTCGTCGATGCGGTCGAACCATTCGCGGGCCGGATCGCTTGCGTCCGCGTGCGGGTTGGTGTGCAGCCAGTTGAATTTGTCGACGGTGTCGGCCACGTCGATGTCGATTTCGGCACGCAGGATTTGGGCGGCGCTGGCGCTCGGGGAGAGGCCGATAACTGTGCCGCCGGAGTCCTCCCATGCCCGTGCGAGGGCGGCCATCGCGGTGGTTTTGCCAGCACCTGCGGGCGCCAGTGCCAGCATCACTCGCTGACCGCGGCTGGCCATCTGGCGGACCAGCTCGGCCTGCCCGGCGTTGAGTTCGCGGCGGTGTGCGGCTTGGGATAGTAGGGCCATTTCGACGTCGGTGGAATCGACGCGGCGGCCATCGGTGAGGGTGGCAGCGGCCAGGATGCGTTGTTCGGCGGCGAGGATTTCGGCGCTGGTGTAGGTCTGGCTGCCGGCCAAGCGGTAGACGCTTGATCCGTCTCGACGGCGCAGTACATCTGGTTCACCGAGGTCGGTGTCGGGGCTGCTGGCGTGCCGCACGCTCAGTGGCTCAGACAGCGCGAGGTCTGCGATCTGGGCGGCCAGTCCTTCGGTGTTGGCATGCCCGCTTGACCGAATGACGCGCAGCGCCTCGGCCAGGACGTGGGTGCGCTGCCAGGTGGAGCGGGACTGTGAAACGGTGGCGATGACGCGCTGCGCCTGAGTGGTCATCCACTCCGAGGTGATTGGTGCCGCGGTGCGGGCAGCCCCGCCGAGGCAGCGTCCTAGCATCGCGTTGAGCGATTGCTCGTCGCCTAGTAGTCCGATGGCTTGGGCTCGCCATTCCTGCCGTTGTTCGGCCAGCGACCGCGGTTCGTGCTTGGCGGCGCGGGTCGCCAAGTTGGCCTGCTGGAACAGCGCGATGGACTCTGGTGTGGTGGGTTCGCGGCCATGCTCGGTTTGGAACTTCTTGGCCAGCACGGCGTATTCGGCGTCGATCGCGGCGCGTCGCGACGACCACAACTCGATCAGTTCTGGGCTGACGCCGACGACCTCGCGGACTTCCCGCTTGCCTTCTGGGGTGTGGCCGCGCGCGGCGAACTGCATCCCAAGTTCGGCGCCCAGGTATGCCTCCAGTCGGGTGTTGTACAACTCCGAGGCCGCGACCGTGGAGGCGTAGAGAGGTCGGCCGTCGAGGGCGTACCAGCGCCAGATGCCGTCGGTGCCGCGGGCGCGGACCTTGTTGGAGACCGCGACGTGGGTATGCAGGCCGGGGTCAGAAGCGCGGGTATCGCGGTGCAGGAAGTGCGCTGCAATGAAGCCGTCGGTGTCGACCTGTGCGATGCCTTGAGCGCCGATGCGGGTGTAGGCGGCATGGTCTTGCAGGTAGTCCTGGGCGTCCTCAACGGCTCGGGTGTGGCACTTTTCGATGATCTCTGCGATGTGCAGCGGCGCTAGTGCGTAGAGCGCGGAGACGCTTTTGACCGGGGTGTAGGTCATGTCGTAGCCGGCCACCGAGGTGGTGAGTTGGCGGGTTCCGCGGGCGATGTATCCGGTCAGTTCCCGTTCATCGGCGGGCGGTCGGCCGTGTTCTTCTTCGAACATCTCGGTCGCTATGCGCGTGCGCATAGCGGCCCGCTGTTCCTCGTCAATGGCGGCGTTCCAGTGCTTGCCGAGGCTGACGTTGTGGTCACGGAAAGCGACCGCAAGCCGTTGCTGCAGCGGGGTTTCCCCGGCGTTGACATGGAACGGGCGCCCGAGTTTGACGGCGGCGAGGGCACCGTTGCGGCTGGCTCCTTCGGCGATCAGGTGCCGTGCCAGCGGGGTCGCATTGGGGTGGACGCCGAGACCGAACAGGTTCTTCATCTGGTCCTCGGTGACTTCGGACCCGGCTTCGACGTTCCATTGCTCTGCGCCCTGGTCGGTGTAGACCCGGTGCTCCATCCCGGCCGCCAAGCCGGCGAGGCCACGTCCGGCCCACCGCCCCGGAGTCTCGCCCTTCGACGAGTAGTAATCCCCGAGCGATTCAGGCCCGGAGTGGGTGCGGTCGTGGGCAGCCACCTGCCGAACCAGATACAGGTATCCGGTTCCCGCAGTGAGCTTGTGGATACCCATCACGGCTTGAACGCTAGGCAGCGGTGATGACGATCCCAAGGCTCGGACGCCCCCACCGACCGACGCCACCCGAACCGCCGTTACCGAACCTACCGGCGCAGGGGTCGTATTCATTCGGGGTGAATACGCCTTCACGCTGGTCGGCATGTAGCGCCGGGTATTGCTCTGTTCGCTTTTCACCTCTCCTGGACCAGCACGTGAGGTGCGTCCTTAATGCCTCCTGGGTTGGTCTGACCGGGTCGCGGGTTTGTTGCTTTGGTGGGCCACCAGCTGGCTTCGCGTAGGAGTGTGGCGATGGCGGGCACGGTGAGGGTGCGCACGAGGAAGGTGTCGAGCAGCAGCCCGAAGCCGATGATGAGGCCGGCTTGGATCATGATGGCGACTGAGCCGACCATGAGGCCGAACATGCTGGCGGCGAATATGAGGCCAGCGGAGGTGATGACGGCTCCGGTGTTTGCCACGGTGCGCAGGACGCCGACGCGGATGTTGGTTCCGGATTCTTCGCGGAGCCGTGAGACGAGCAGCATGTTGTAGTCGGCGCCGACGGCGACGAGGATGATGAACGCCAGCAGCGGTACGGGCCAGGCGATTTCGTGGCCCAGTCCCCATTGGAAGACTACGACGCCGATGCCGAGTGATGCGAGGTAGTTGAGCACGACGGTGCCTAGTAGGTAGAGCGGTGCTAGGAGTGCGCGCAGTAGTAGGACCAGGATGACGCCGACGATGATGATGGTGGCGATGGCTAGTTGTGCGAAGTCGGCCCAGAGGAGTCGTTGGATATCGGAGTTGACGGCGGGGAAGCCGGCTACGGACACGGTGGCGTCGGCGAGTGACGTGTTGGGTCGTGCGGTGTTGGCGGTGTCGGTGATGCGGCTGGCGAGGTCCATGGCTTCAACGCTGTATGGGTCGTGGCTGCTTTCGATCATGAACCGCGCTGTTTTGCCGTCCGGTGAGAGGAATTGTTCGGCGACGTCGGTGAATTGCCGGTTCTCGAATGCGTTGGCGGGCAGGTAGAAACCGCTCGAGGAGTCGGAGTCGGCCGCTGCGCGCGAGGAGTTCTGTAGTTGGGTGGCGATCTGGCTCATGCCGGACAGCATTTCGATGTTGCTGTCGGCGAGGGTGCGGACGCCGGTGGCGAGTGCTTGGGCGCCGGAGGCCAGCTGTCCGATTCCGTCCTGCAATCGGCGGAGATTTGTGGTCAGGTCGGCGGGGTCACCCAGGGCTCCGAATGCCTTGTCCAGTGAGGCGACTGCGTTCTGGACGTTGGCGAGGGTGCCACCAACGGTGGCATTGGTGGCGGGATCGTAGCGGTCCCCGAGGTCGGCGATTTGGTTGAAGAATCCGTTGTCGCGCAGAGTGACCAGGATCTGGACCTGGTTGCGGATTTGGGCGCATTGTGGGGTGGTGGCGCACCAGGGTGAGGTGTTGAGGGCGCCGACGAGTGGGTCGAGTTGAGTGATTGCGTTTTGGGCTTGGTTGGCCAGCGGTCGTAGTCCTGGGCCGGATTGGATGGCTTGGTCGACGGCGGGGGCAGTGGCGGAAAGTTGTTGCAGCAGCGGCCGGAATTGGTTGACCTGAGTTCCTGCGGATTGGGCTTGGGTGAGGATTCCGGCTAGTGGTGTGAAGGCGGTGCGCACGGTGCTGTCGAGTTGGGCGAGGCCGTCGGCGAGCTGGTCGGCGCCGTCGGTGAGTTTGGTGAGGTCGTCCTTGCGGGAGTTGCCCTCGGCGACGGCGCCGGCCATTTTGTCGCCGATCTGGCCGTTCTGCCAGGCCAGTTCTGCTTGGTCGAGGCGCTCTCCGGTGGGGCGGGTGACTCCGGAAACCTTGGTGACGCCGGGGATCTGGGAGACGCGGGAGGCCATCTCGTCAAGATCGGCCAGTCCTTTGCCGGTCCGCATGTCGGTCGGATTTTCCACGACGAGGAATTCGCTGATGACGACGTCTTTGCGGAAGTGGCGGTCCAGCAGGTGGTAGCCCAGGTTGCTGGCCGTGGTGTCTGGTTGGCCCTTGCGGTCGTCGTAGCTGATTTTGATGGTTGCTGCCGCTGCCGACAGGGCGAGCAAGATGACCAGGCTGACGATGAGTAGTGGCACGGGACGGCGGACCACGGCGACGGCGACGCTGTTCCAGTAGCGGCGGGTGCGATCGGGTTTGGGTTCACCGATGCCGCGTTTGGCGGCTAGCGACAGCACCGGTGGCAGCAGGGTTACGGTGGCCAGAAATCCGAACAGTACGGCGATGGCACACGCGGGGCCAAGGGCGGCGAAGACGCTGAGCCGCGCGAAGACCATGGCCAGGAACGCGAGTGCGACGGTGGCGGCGGAGGCGAGGATGACGCGCCCGATGCTGGCGGTGGCGTGGATGACGGCCTGATCGGCGGGTACTTGGGCGCGGCGCTGTTCGTGGTATCGGCTGATCAGAAATACGGTGTAGTCGGTTCCCGCGCCGAGCAGGATCGCAGTCATGAAGGCGACGGTGAACTGGGAGACGGGCATGCCCATCTCGCCGAGGGCGGACAGCACGCCGCGCCCGACTGCCAGGCTCAACCCGATTACTAGCAGCGGTAACAGCGCGGTGAACACCGACCGGTAGACGATCAGCAGGATCAGGGCGATCACGCCCGCGGTAGCGATTGAGATCAGCAGCAGGTCGTGCTCGGCGGATGCGATCATGTCGCTGAAGGTTGCCGGTGGTCCCGTCACTTGCACAGTCGTGGTCGAGCCGGTGAAGACCTCGGCGGCGATGTTGCGCACCGCGTTTACCGATTCGGCGGCCGTGGGGTCTCCGAGGGTGCCGGTGACACCTACGGGCAGGTACCAAGCTTTGCGGTCGGCGCTGACTGCCTGGGCTTCGGTAATCGGATCGGACAGTAGGTCCTGCACCAGCAGGACGTGGTTGCCTTCGCCCTGCAACCGGCGCACGAGTTCGCCGTAGCGCTGCCGTGCAGTCGGAGTCAAGCCATTGGGGTCTTCCATGGCGACGAACACCATGGTTTTTGAGCCTTCTTCGCCGAAAGCGGCGCTCATGCGGTCAACCGTCTGCAAGGACGGCGCATCGCGAGGGATGAGGTCCACCGACTGTTGGCGCACCACGGTTTCTAGCTGGGGGAACAGCAACGCGAGGACGACCGCGGCGCCTAGCCATACCCCGATGACCAGCGCTTTGTGTCGGAGGGTGAATCGGGCTAGCGCTGCCAACCGTTCGCTGTACTCGCGGGTTTCGGCCGGGTTGGGGGATCCGTTGTCCCGCTGGCCACGGCGCGTGGCCTGGCCTGGGGAATCTGCAGTGCCGTCGGTCACTGGGCCTCCACTAGTAGCGAATCGTAGCGATACTATCGGTATCGCTACGCTACCGCATGTAGTGCAAGTGGTGGCGGGGCCGTCGTCGCCAGGCCGCGCAAAGCGCGCGGCTGGCGAAGGGGCCGGCGACCGCTATCGAGTCGGGACCGGGCCGACGGTCGCAGTGGGCAGAGGAATGATCGAACACTCAGTGGGTTTCTGGAAGCCAGGGCTGACGCTGTAAGTCGACGACACTGGCCTTGGATGCCGTTCAGGGTCTTGCTGTTGCTGTTCTCGGACGTTGGTCGTCGGGCGCACGCACGGCCACATCGCGTAGCGGGGCCGCTAGCTCTAGGTTTGCGCTTCGGTTGTGGCCGACTGGCCCGTGTTCTGCAGCAGCACGTAATTGCCTAGGCTGCCCAGGAAACCTGCGCAGTGCTGAACGAGTTCATCTGTGGTGAATTCCAGTTCTCCGTCGAGTCGGCGGCGCAAGACTTCGAATAGCCCTCCCACGCCCAAGGTCGAAGCCAAATGGGCAACCCCCACGGCAGAGTCGGCGATGTCGAGGTGAAGTCTGGCTTCGCGCAAGACAAGGTCGGTGAAACCTGCCATTAGTTCGCTGCGTAGCTCTCGGAGCAGCGGCTCGGTTGCAGATTCCACGAACAGGATCCGACCCAGCCGCGGGTCGTTGTCGATCATGCCGACCAGCCTGCGGATTGGCGCGTACGCCAATACCTCCGGTGGCTCGCCGGCATCGGGGATCGCGTCGACTATCACCTCCTGGAAGGTGGCATAGAGCTGCTGGTAGACAGCCCGCAGGAGTGCGTCTCGGTCGGAGAAGTGCTGGTAGAAGTACCGTGACGTGACACCCGATTCAGCGCAGACGGCAGTCACAGTGGCGGCGGCAACGCCGCGCGTGCCGATCAACTCCGTTGCGGCCTCGATGAGACGGGTGCGCCGGTTCCGGTGACGCTCCTCGGCGGACATTCCGCTATACACCCGCGCCGAAACCACGTGGATAGCTTGCCATCTAATTCTGACAAGGCTTAGAGTCAGATTGACAGCGCGTCCTTGGCGAATGGGAGAACAACATGAGCGACGATTCGTCCACACGGCCCACCGCACGGGTCGTCCCGAAGCCCCGCCGTGTTCGATTCGATATGCCTGCTGGGACCAGTCGGCAGCACTTCGTTGATGGCGACTTGGTGATGAGCCACTTTGTGTCCACCTTGTCGGCCACGTTCCCCGAAGGCGAAGACTTCTTTATCCGGTCAGTCCGCGAGTACCGGGACCACATCAGCGACGCTGACCTCAAGGAGGCGGTCAAGGGGTTTATCGCACAAGAGGCCACCCACCGACACCAGCATCGGCTGCTCAACGATCGGCTTCAAGCAATGGGCTATCCCACCGAGGGGATCGATCGGCATGTCAAGAAGCTGGTTGGCCGACTTGAGAAGCGTTTTTCTCCCAAGATGCGCCTGGCTGTGACGGCCGCCCTCGAGCACTACACGGCGACATTCGCCGAGATCATTCTCACCAGCGACGAAGCTCAAGAACTGATCGGCGACACCGAAGTGCGGCCTATTCTGCTCTGGCACGCACTGGAAGAATGCGAGCATAAGGCCGTTGCTTTCGATGTCTACGAGACGGTCGGTGGAAGCGAACGCACCAGGGTCTGGGGGATGCGGATCGCCAGCCTCCTCTTGTTCAGCGAGTTGGTCATCCAGACCACCCGCTCTCTGGCTGGTGACCGTTCCGCCTACAACCCGGTGCGCTTGCTGCGCAGCCTTCGAGCCTTCCGTCATAACCCGCTATTCAGCCCAGCAGCAATTGCGCGCTTTCGCTCCTACACCCGCGCCGGATTTCATCCCGACGACTGGGACAGCGCAGAAATCCTCGAACGCTGGACCAAGGAACTCTTCGACGCCGATGGTGGCCAGCAAGTGCGTAGTGGCGTCTAGCTCGACCAGAGCCCGGCACAGTTCAAAGTCGGCCTTAACCGAAGAACACTTCATGGGCTCCGCTTCGCGCGCTGTGAAGTCAAGATCGGTTCTGACTACTGGCCGATCGATGGTGCTCGACCAACGTCGCGACCTACAGGAGGTTCCGGCCGAGGAACTCGGTGACGGCGCAGCCGAAGGCGTCGTTGTCGTCGCCGGCGATCATGTGTCCGGTGCCGGATACGTCGACGGTCTCGGCGTGGGGAACCAGTTGCTTGAACTCGTCGACGGTGGCTTGGGAGACCACGTCGGACAAGAGGCCCCTTACGAGAAGTGTTGGGGCATTGACCCGTCGGGCTCCGTCGATCAGCAGGTGGCTGATTGCGTCGAATTGCTCCGTTCCCGTGGTCGATTCGTCGCGGAGAAAGTCGAAGTTGGAGTGAATGAATGCCGGGTCCCACCGCCAGATCCAGCGGCCGTCGTGACGCTGCCGTAGCACCTTGCGCAGGCCGTCGACGTTGGCCGGGCGCGAGCGATGGGGGTTGTACGCGGCGATCACCTCTGCGGCGTCAGAGAGGGTGCTAAAGCCATCGGGATGTGCGGCCATGAACGTCACCACGCGACGGGCGCCCTGGAATTCAAGTCGCGGGGTGACGTCGACCAGGACGACCGCCGCCCACGACGCCCCGGATGTCAACAGATGCGTGCCGAGCACGGTCATGCCCCCAAGGGATGCACCTACGACCGCAGGGGCGGTATAGGCGCTGAAGTGCTCGCGCACGGCGAGAAGATCGGTCGCGAGTCGCTCGATGTCGTACCTGCCGGCTGGGTCCCAGTCGCTGTCGCCGTGACCGCGGGTGTCGTAGGCGACGACTGTGTATCCGCATGCGTGGAGGCGACGCGCTGAAGTGCTCCACGCGTGCCGGTTCTGGCCGCCGCCGTGCAGGAGCAGCACGACGGGACGGGCGTCATCGTGGCCGTAGCAGTCCGCAGCCAGGGCGATCCCGTCCTGGGTTCGGACCCGATGCTGCACGGCGGAGGTCATGACACCTTCCTGGCGAGATCGTCGTCCGCCCGAAGCGTGGGCCCGGCAGCAAGCGCCTTCATAGTGCGTTGCCCGCGGCGTTCACGATCGTGACCGTGCCCTGGGCTACGCAGACGGCTTTGTCGCCGTTGCTAATGTCGATGCGCGCCACTCCACTGCGCTTGCCCAGCGACACGATGTCGGTGACGGCGACACACACACCGGTGGACACGGGTCGCAGCAGGTTTAGCTTGAATTCGGTGGTGGCGACCCATGATCCGGCCGGAATGACGGGGTAGAACACGACTCCGAGACAGTGGTCGACCATCGCCGATAGACATCCGCCGTGCAGGGTGCCGAAGGGTGTGAGCAGTTCGGCACGGGTTTCCATCTCTGCCACCAGCCGACCGGCGGCGAGTTCGGTGTGCCGAAAGCTCAGAAACCTCGACAGTCCACCTGCTGTGTTCGGCGATCTGAGCAGCTGGTCGGCGATCTGCTCATCGAAGTGCGCGAATGTCACTGCCACCACCATGCCCCTTTCTCCTGTCCGGTCATGGGTCGATCACCGTTCGAGCCCGCGAATCGTTTGAGCATGTCGCCGAATGCGCCGAGGTCGCCGTGCGCGGCGGAGTGCTCGATATCGACGGCGATGAAGAACCTGGCCGCGCGGTGATGCACACGACGCGTCGTCGAGGAGGGGCACGGGCTAGACCGGTGTGGTCCAAGTGATGGGCAGCGATGTGTAGCCGCGGATCGGTCCGGACCGCAGCCGCCGCGCCGATTCAAGATCGACCTCCCAGTCGGGCACCTTGTCCAACAGAGCATCCAGAGCGATGCGGGCCTCCATCCGCGCCAGTGCCGCGCCCAGACAGAAGTGGATGCCGCGACCGAAGGCGACCTGGTGCTCACTGGTGCGCTCGATGTCGAACACGTCAGGATCGGGGAAGGCGCGCTCGTCGCGGTTGGCCGACCCGAACAGCAGCAGCACCTTCTCACCTTGACGCATGGTCGTGTCGTGCAGTGTGACGTCGCGGGTCAGGGTTCGTGAAAGTCCCTGTGCCGGTGAGTCGTAGCGCAGCAACTCCTCAACTGCCGGCCCCAATAGTGTTCGATCGGCGGCCAGGCGTCGGCGGGTCTGCCGATGCTGGGCCAGCACGACCGCGGAGTTCCCCAGCAGATTGGTGGTGGTCTCGTAGCCCGCGACGAGCAGCAGCGCGCAGAAGCCGAGGACTTCCTCGTCGGTCAGTCTGATCCCGTCGACTGTGGCGTTCGCCAACGCCGACATCATGTCCTCGCGGGGGGTTTGGCGGCGGTCGGCGAGGAAGTCGGTGAAGTAGGCGTAGATCGAGGTGGCGGCGGTCAGTGCGTCGGTGGTTTGTCCGTGGTTGACGTCGACCTGGACCAGTTGGCTCGACCACAATCGGAACTGATCACGATCGGTGGCGGGAATGCCCAGTAGATCGGCGATCACCGCGGCGGGCAGGATCGCGGCGAAGTCGGTCACGAAGTCCGCCGAACCAGAGCCCTCGTCGAGGCGCTCGAACAACTCCGCGGCCATCTGTGTGATGGCGCCCTGCAGCCCGGCCACCCGCCGGGGAGTGAACGCCCGGCTCACCAGGGCACGCAACTGGTCGTGGCGCGGAGGGTCCATCACGATCATCATCGGCAGGAACGAGCCGATGAAGTCCGATCCCGGTGGGGTGGGGAAGATGCCGTCCACCGAGGAGTACGTGCCGTGATCCAGTGCTGCGGCCTGGACGTCGGCGTGCCGGCTCAACACCCAGGTATGGGATTCCTCGGCGCGGTACACCGGAGCCGTGTCACGCAACGACCGATACGTCGGATAGGGGTCGTTGAGAATCGAGGCGTCGAACGGGTCGTAACGAATTTGCACCGAGACCACCAAGACCTCCGACCACCAAAGTAACGACGGTTTAGACTCGCAGTCTAAACCGGCCGAACGGGACAGGGGGGCAATGCGCAAGATTCCACGTCAGATCTCTGACCGGCTTCCCGCCGCGGCGGACTTGTTCGCCGAGAAGGGGCTCAACGACTCCAAGATCGAAGACGTCGCCGCGGTGACCGGTGTGCCGAAAGCGACGCTGTACTACTACTTCGCCGGTAAAGAGGACATCCTTGCTTTCCTGCTCGAAGACCTCCTCAAGGACATCTTCGATGCTGTGACCGCGATCGTGCACACCGGCGGCACCGGTGCCGAACGCCTCGAACTCGTGATCCGCGCACAACTGCGGGCAATGGCGCAGCGGCCAGCGGTATGCCGTGCACTCATCGGCGAATTGGGACGAGCGGCCCGCATGCCGGCTATCGCCGAGATGATCAATACCGCCTACCAACAACCCGTCGAAACCCTGCTCATCGAAGGGGCCCGCGACGGATCCCTCGTCGCTCAGCCCGATGCGCGATCGACGTCGATTGCGCTGTTCGGCGCGGTCACCATCAATGCACTCATGTACCTGGTCACCGATAACCACCTCGACGAGACGGTGGTCGCCAGCACCCTCAGCGCCGTCATGTTCGACGGGCTGCGCCCGCGCACAGGAGACCAGTCATGAGCACCTACGGCCTGTCGGTTCTCGGCGCGGATCTGAAGTCACTGGCCCAGACCGCCCAGGCCGCTGATGCGGCCGGGTTCGACGCCGTATGGGCCTCGGAGTTCTATTCTCGGTCCGGATCGATCTCCATGGCCGCGATGGCCAACAGCACCCAGAACTGTCGGATCGGTTCCTCCATTCTCTACGGCGTCGGCCGAAGCCCCCTGGTGCTGGCCACCGAGGCGCGCGACCTCGACGAACTCTCCAACGGACGACTGGTACTCGGCATCGGCAACGGCACCAAACGGATGATGGGCGACTGGCACGGCGTGCCCGACACCTCCGCACCCGCCCTGCGGATGGAAGAACTCGTGATGCTGCTGCGCCGGATATGGAACCTGCATGAAGGCCCGATCCATCACGAGGGCCGTTTCTACAGAATGAATCTCACCCCGACCGGCGACGTGGGACCCTCCAGCAGGCCGATCCCGATCGTCACTGCCGGTGTCCGGCCCCGGATGTGCGAGGCGGCCGGGCGGGTGGCCGACGGCCTAGCCGGACATCCGCTGTTCACAACCACCTACGTCGAAGAGGTCGTCCGGCCCGCTATCGCCAGGGGCGCCGCGCACACCGGCCGCGACCCCAATGACGTGGAAATCATTTCCATGGTGATGTGCGCCATCCACGACGACGCCGAGGTCGCCAGGCGCGAACTGGCGCAGCAGATTGCGTTCTACTCCTCGGTCAAATCCTACGAGACGGTACTCGATGTGAACGGCTTCGCCAGCGAAGGCCGAGCCATCCGGCAAGCATTCGCCCAGCGCGATTTCCCGGCGATGTTCGCCGCTGTGTCCGAGGAGATGATCGACGCCATGGGTGTCGCCGGGACGGCGCACGAGGTCCGTGAACAATTGAGACGGTACAACGGCGTCCTCGACCACATCATGCTGTATTCACCATCGGTCGGCATCACTGCCGAACGCGTGCAACAAAACCTCGACAGCATCATCCGGGAATGCTCGCCCGCCTCGATGTCGCCAGGGCGGTCCTGTCCACGTTCAACCTGATCCACGTATTGCCGCCCAAGTCGACCCGTCGCAGTGTCCGCGGCCGGATTAGTGGGTCTGCCGCGCCGACCCCGCCGATGATTGCCTGACGCTGTTGACGATGTTGGCGTCGTCGGTGTCGGGGAGGTCATGGCGGACCACGCGTACCCGTCCTTGAGGTAGACAGGCCATGTAGCCGTGGCGCATGCCATAGAGCTCCCACGCTGTCTGTTCAGCGTCGGGATCGACATCGATGCGATGTCCGCGCGAGAAGCTCAGGTGTAGCCCTCCATCGTCGCTGGACCAGGCCTGGGTGCACAGTGCGCCGGCGAGGTTCAGCAGCGGGCGTTCGTGGGTCGCGATCCTGAGGGGGTCAATACGCACCGCCTCGATGGGGTAGGTGCCGACGGCAGGAAGCGTCAATAGTAGGGGGCAGGAGATGACGATTTCGTTGTAATCATCGAAATCCAGAACCAGGCCGCCGTGCAGCGAGAGGCGTTGTACGACAAGGTTTTCGATCCATTGGGTGTACATGGCAGTCTCTTTTCGACGCATCGTTGAGCCGTATCCCCAAAGAGTACGCCAAGTATCGCTGCGATACCAGCAGTATCGTTACCGGTAGACGGCTGGCCTAGCAGCGCTGGTCACGACGCGCCTGGTGGCTCGGTCAATGCGGTCGCGGGTGTCGGCGGCTGTCGCGCGGTGGCCGCTGAAGGCCACGAGGTTGGCCAGCCAGATGTCGGAGATGATCCCAGCCACGTGCAGATCGGTAGGAGTGGGCTCGCCGCCCCTGAGCGTGCGGGCCAGCAGGATCTGGATCTCATCGGCCGCGCGGTCGAGTTCCGCGGCGGCGCGGGTATCTGCGACTGCGAAGGCCCGTGTCATGGCCGTCGTCAGCCATGGGTCGCGCTGCCAGCGGTCATGCAGATGTGCGGTGAGCCGTTCGAGCCGTTCCAGCGGTGTGCCCTCACCACTCGCCCAGTCCCCGGCCGAGTCGAGTCGACGGAACTCGCGCGTCAGCGCTGCCACCAGCAAGTGGGTTTTCGCCGGGAAATAGCGGTAAAGCGTGCCGACGGCGATGCCGACCCGCTCGGCAACTGTCCGCATCTGAACCGCCTCGTAACCACCCGCCGCGGCCACGACCAAAGCTGCATCAAGAATGGTCTCCCGGCGCCGTGCGGACGCGCGTGAACGCGACGCGTTAGCGGCTCGCTTCTCTGCAGCGACCGAGTTCGCTTCCGAAGGCGGGGTTTTCCCGTGGCTGCGCGCCTGAGGGACAGTCATGACGGCTCCGGGTCGAGGCCGCCGCGGCGCGAGAACTGCTCCAGAAGATCGCCGAAAGCGCTGACATCGCCGTGTGCGGCGAAGTGCTCAGGGCTGACGACAATGAACACTGCACTGGCGGTGAAGCGGGCGATCCCACCCTCACCCGTGCCTGTCGCCGTGACATGCAGCGCCCGCCCTTCACGAGAGACGATGTGGGCAGTAATCCGGTGGGTCTGATGCAGCGGCACCGGCCGCAAATATTCGACCGTCAGGGTGCGGGTCACCGCCGGGGTTCCGGCGATCCACAACGTGAAGCCCAGGACGTCATCACATGCCGCGGCCACTGCCCCGCCATGGGCCAGGCCCGGGGCCCCGATATGGCGCTCATCGAACGTCACATCGGTGTACACCGCGTCGCCGCTACGATGCACCACCAACCGCAGTCCGTGGGGGTTGTCCGGGCCGCAACCCATGCATGTCGTGGTGTGCGAGGGCAGCCGCTCGGGCGGCAACAGGCTTTCGGGCACCGTCACCCTCCAATACGATCGGTTTCGCTGCGCTACCGTTAGTACCACACTGCTAGACTGCCGTGACAGCATCGCGTGAAGATCGACCGCCGAGGTGAACGAGTGAGCGACAGTCAGGCAGTGCCCGTCCCTGACGACGACGTGGACCCTCGGCTCATCCGGTCACGCACCCGGCTGCTGGATGCTGCGGCAACGCTACTGAGCACCGGTGGGGTGGAAGCGGTCACTATCGATGCCGTCACCAAAGCATCCAAAGTGGCCCGAACCACGCTGTACCGCCACTTCCACAGTTCGTCGCATTTACTGGCAGCCACGTTCGAACGCCTACTTCCACAAGTGACCACTCCGGCACCGACCAGCGGACCCCTCCGTGAGCAGCTGATCGAATTGCTCAGCCGCCAAGCCGCCCTTTTCAACGACGCACCGCTGCATGTCACGACACTCGCGTGGCTCTCATTGGGGCCCACCGGCTCCAATGCCCAAGCGGAAGACCGCCACACATCCGGGGCGCTACGGACCCGAGTTGTCGATCAATATCGTCAACCATTTGACGCCGTACTCACCAGCCCAAAAGCTCAAGCCGAACTCAACGACTTCGACCAGGAACTGGCGCTTTGCCAACTCGTCGGACCACTCGCCTTCGCCCGAATGACCGGGCTTCGCACTATCACTCACAATGACTGCGCGAACATCGTCGATGACTTTCTCGCCGCCCACCGCAACACCGACAGCGACGCCATAAAATCGAACATCGCCACCAAGAAGACGGGCCGCCCGGCGCGCTCAGCTCGCTAGGCACAACGAAATCACAATGTCGAGCCGGCTGGTCTTCGGGCCCTTTTCGCCTCTCGCAAATCGCGTCGGTGATGGCATCGAAGGACCATTCGTCGCCATCATCGGCGAGGCCGTACGCTGGTTTCCGTTCCACAGCGAGGTGCGGAGACTCGCAGCAGGGTAGTGAGCTACCCGAAGTGCAGGTCACCCGCGGTTCGGCGTCTCAGACGCTTGAGGGCGCGCAACTGCTTGAACCCGTTTCTCGATTGCTTGACTTGTGGCGAGGAGGATTGACAAAGAACAACTTTGACGAGAGCAGGCGAATCGTGGCCTCGGCGGCATGGAGTGGTTACGACATCGCTGTTGCGAGTTAGCTCCGCCTTCGATGCGGCATTGATCTGCCGCGTTCGGTGACGTAATCGGTCCAGTCGCGGGCGGCGAGTTTGGCCCAGGCGGCTGCGTTCTTGGTGGTGATCGCGAGCAGTTCGGCCAGCACGGGTGCGGGCATGTCGCTGGCGAGCTGGAAGAGGGCGGCTTTGCGATGTTCGTAGGGTTTCACCCCGACCGCGACGAGCTGGGTGCGGATGTTCTCGGTGGACAGGTGGGTGCCGGGAAGTCGGCCGGGGAACAGCCAGCCCGTATGGGATGGGGTGTAGCGGCTTTCGCATTGCTGCTCCAGATGCTCGCGGATGAGGTCGTCGAGTAGGGGAGGCATTTGGATGGGGATGGCGGCGAAGACGACATGCACGGCGTGATCGTCGGAGATCGAGATTTGGCTTGATCGCAGGGCGACGATGCGCGAAAGAGGTTGGGCGAACAACAATGTGAGCAGTCCCGCGATGCGGGTTTTGCGGCGGATTGTGTCGTCGTGCAGCAGCCGCCCGACGGCGGCCCACCGCTGGGAATCCGAGACGGTTACCGAGGGAGGTGACCGTGGCGGATCGGTGACCCTCAGTGTGGTGTTGATGCGGGATTGGCGTAGCCAGACGAGGAAGGCGTACTCGGCAGTGAGCGGCCTCCGGTGGAGCGCCTGGTAGCGCTCCAGCATCTCCTGTGTCGCTGTCGCCGGAGTGGCGTCGTGGGTGTGCAGAAACGCCATGAACTGAATCGCCACGCGGACGCGACGACGGCAGGCATCGGTCATCGATCTCGTCAGCCGGTTCTCGTGGGAGGCCTTGCGCATCTGGCGCAGTACATGCCAATGCGCGAATCGGCGAACGATGGCGGCGTCTTCGGCCGGAAGCTCGGCTACAACGTCCTCGATCCAGGGCAGCATCCGTTCGACGCGGATGTCGATCGGGCCCAGAACGCCGACCGCGACCAGGAGGCTGCGCAAGTAATCGTGGGCTCGGTCCGAGGGAAGATCGCTGAAGGTGTCGTGGCTGATTTCACGCGTTCCGCAGGCCATGTCGCGAAGGAGCTGCGGGCCGGTACCGGGCTTCTTTCGCAGCCACCAGAGCACCGTCTGTGGGCGGTCGGCGTTGATCAGTTCGTCGAACACGGGCCGTAGTCGGTGATGAATCGTGCCGCTGATCGGGTCGGTGAGCAGCTCGGTGAGGCGCTCGCGTAGGAAGCAGCGGGCGCATCGGTAGAACCCGTAGGGGTGTTCTTCGCGGCCGCATTCGCTGCAGGTGAAGATCGATGCGACACCGGCGCAGGAGGCGCACACGATGGCATCGTCGAGCTGCCACGCCAGTGGCCGCACGGTCTCACACCGCGGGCATTTCTCGGGGTGATAGTGCCGTCTGCGACGGCATGCGACACAGATGCGACGCCCGTGCGTCAGTGGGGTTAGCCGGATGGTGCTTGCACACTCCCAGCAGGCCCGCTGAGTCACTGGTTGTCGTGGGGGCGGCGGATGGTGGCGCGGATGGGTCGCAGGTCGCCGATGCCGGGTCCGCTGTCGTTGACCGCGGGCGCCTCACGGACTTGTTCGGCGACGAGCTCGAGCAGGTCGTTGGGCGTGCACGACAAGATGTCGCAGAGGGCGGCGAGCAGGTCGAGATTGATGCGCTGCGGGGGCTTGGTCGCGATCCGGTGCACCATCTGTCGGGAGATCTCCACGCCACGCTCGTGCAGCGGTGCGACAAGGTCGGTGGTGGCGAACATTCCGTTCTGGGCCATCAGCTGACGCAGGTTCCACCGCAGCACGGTCCTAGTGCTCATCTCCGCCTTCACCTGTCGTCGTGGATGATCCGTAGACGCGGCGCAGCGCCGCCTGCAGTGTTTTGGTCTTGAAGTCGTCGGACACCGAGGTATAGATCGCGGTGGTCGAGGCATACGAGTGCCCCACCTGTTCGGTGACGAACCGCTCCGGATAACCGAACTCGATCAGATGGGTGACATAGGAGTGCCGCAGGCAGTGCAAGGTGAGCTCGGCAGGCAGTCCCGCTTGCACCCGTGCGACGGCGAATCGCCTATCCATGGTCTTGGTCGCCACGCGCCGTCGACGCTCGGTCAGCCAGAGCTCTTGACGGTTCCCGGGGCTGAGGAGTGGGCGGCCGTGGTCGACCCATTGGCGCAGTCCGTCGATCACCCAGTCGAACTCCGGAACGGCGAGCACGGTGCGACGCCTGGGAGAGCTGCCGCGACGTGATTTGGCGTAGCGAACGTGGACGGCGCCGAACGTGCCCCAGGCCGGCATCCGCGAGTTCGGACGCAGGTCGGCGAGATCGAGATAGCACAGCTCGCGGCGGCGTAAACCGAAGGCGTAGGCCGTCTTGATCATCTGTGCGTCGCGCAGCGCCGCGAACGCGCCTTTGTTCCTGGACCGAGCGAGAACATCGACGCGATCATCGAGGAAATCGAACAATGTTTCCAGTTCGTCGTAGGTGAACGGGCGACGCGCGGGCTTGCCCTCGTAGTCGACCAGATGCGCGGCGGTGTTGTAGTCGTGACAGACCTGCGATGGGATCCGTCCGAACCTGTTCTCGCATTGCGCGATCCAACCGTAGCGGCTATCGAGTAGGTAGTCGCAGAACATCCGCAACGACATGTGATAGCCGCGAATGGTCGACGGTGCTTTGCGTTCCGGGCCCGACATCAAAGCGGCCGTGAAGTCTTCGACATCGCCGGCAGTCCAGTCCCACGGAGGCGCCCCGGCGAACTCTGCGAACCGCCGCACCAACGCCAGCCGCGGCTCGATCGTGGCCTCAGCAGCGAGTAGCCGAGACGCCTGTTGACGACCCCACCCAGACAGCATCGCTTCGAAGACTGCGCTGGCCTCGTCCAGGTGAACCACGCCCGAGGCAAGAACCAAGTGCGCCGACCCCGGAACGCTCACAAGAGAACCTCCATCTATCGTCAACTTAGAGTTGTCAATGACAACCGCAAGTTACCACACCTGCGAGCGAAATCCGTCTACCAGGAGGAACACGAAAGTGGTTCAATGAAGCGCATCCGGCGCTGGTCCCATGCGCCAGATATACGCGTCAACTTCAGGTTGATTCGCGACCTTCG
>NZ_CP079875.1 GCF_025263265.1 Mycobacterium sp. SMC-4
GGGAGTCGGAGCCGTCGTCTACGCCAGCGGCGACGGACACGCGTGCTTCGTCAGTAGCACCATCAGGCCCATCGACTGAGCCTGCCGTGACACCGGGCACTAAGGCGAAACGGCCAGCACGGGACAAGTCGGACAAGGCTGTGGCGAGTCAACCCGCCAGTAGCAGCTCCGAGCTGTACCCGACAACGGCGTACCTGGAGCTGGAAGAGGACAAGTACATACGCCGTGCACTTGAAGCCGGTCGATACGGTAAGCCCAAGGTCACCTCGGCAAGCGCGGTCATCCGCTACGCGGTGCGTCACTTGGCCGAGCACATGACTCCCGAACAGGTTGTGGCCGCGATCCGCGAAGCTGCGCCCGAAACGAGCAACCAGGGAAGAATCCGCCTTTAATCGCTCTACCGTTCTATTGATAGAACGAGCCCCCGAGTGGCAGGTGTGCCGACACGCCACGATCATCCATTGTGCGATGTTGACCTATATGTATGCCAACGGTGCATGTAAACTCTGCGGCAACGTGGCGGCGTAGTCACTCACCACCACGTCACTAAGGGACCGACCGCACGAGGGACTGGGAGGCGATCATTACGGCCGTCGTGGACCAGGACCACCCCGGCGACCCCGATGTCGCCCTCCTCGCCCGCCACGTTAAGGCACGCCTACGTCGGCTGGGACTGTCTGTGCTTGCCGCATCCGAGTACGGAATTCTGTCGCGCTCGACGCTGACAGCGATCACTCAGGGTGCCGACCGGGTGCCGAGCTACCGAACCCTGGCCAAGCTCGATGACCTGCTGAGCTGGGAGCCTGGATCAGCAGAACGGGCGCTGCACGGTGGTGATCCTGTACCGCGCGAGGATGGCGTTTACGGCAAGTTGCCGGCCCCGCCGGTCGACGCGCCGGAAGAGGATGTCGCTGCGGCGACGGCAGCGCTCAACGATGTCTTCGATACGGCGTTCGAAGATCCTGCTGGCTGGGACTACAACCATCTGCTCCGGTGGATCGATCAGCGCCTGCGCGAGCTCAATATGACGAAATCGAAGTTCGCCGCCATTGGGGGACCGGCCCGCGCGACGCTGGCGACTCTGGGTAAGCGAGGCTTCGGCCCGAGCGCAGAGACCCTCGATCGCATCGACACCTTCTTGCTGTGGGAGCGTGGATCTGCGCTCACCGCGCTGCGCGGCGGTACCCCGGTGCGCAAAGGGCCCAAGGTGGCGCCGAACCCGGCGTTGGTTCCGCTCAATGGTGCCCTGGACACACTCAATGCGGTGAAGGTGCGTCTGACCCGCCAGAGTCAGAGCCTTACTCAGCTACATTCGGATGTAGACGAGGCGCTGGAGCGTGTCAGTGTCGCGATCAGTGAACTTGGTGACAGAGAACGCCTTGACGCGTTGCTGTTGTCGGAGATGGGCGACCCCGAACAGGGTGATGCCGCAGGAACGGGAGAAATCCATGACTAGCGGTATTGCAGTAGGGGAGCGCCGACTATGGCCGACACCGAGGACCAGGGTCTGTTCAGCGTCGAGGAATCGGAGCACAGTCACAGTGACCGAGTGGATGCGCCAAGCCGTCGACCAGGTGTATCACCGCCAGATCGGTATACCAGCGCAGTGGTCCCCGGAGCAGACAGAGCTGTTCCTGAGCCTGGTGACCCAGCGGCTGGACGATCAGGCCGCGACGCTGGCACTGGAGCTGGGGGAGCAGGCAGTGCAGAGCTGGACCCAGCAGCACCACAGTCAGCCCGACCACGCGACGACGGTCGGCCTGCACGAGACGGCCTTGCAGAACGCACGCGAAACGATCGTGCGGCAGAGCCTGTACGACTTGATTCCGCAGCCACCGGAGGGCCGCGACAGCAAGCCGCCCACACCGGCCGACATTCCCTGGACTCACCGGTGGCGACACCTGGTGTATCGAGCCGAGCCGAGCGAACAGATCGAGGAACTCGCAGACCATCTGTGGCCGGACCGCAGCGCGATGTTCCGGGTCAAGGCGGCATATCTGCTGGCAACCCGGCTGGAAGAAAACCGGGCGATTCCCACCGCTCCGGGCCATCGCCTGACCCACGACCTGGGAGTCGAAGTCGCCGAAGCGATGACGGCCGAGGGGTACCCGCCCGAGTAGCCCGCAAGCGTAAAGCTCAACCTCTCGCCGAAGACGACCCACAGCTTGCGCTCTTTGCCGAGGACAGCTTTGACCTGCCGACCGATCCTCGCGTCATCGACCCCGGCGGCGCCCCACTACCGCCGCTCATCCCAGCAGCACCCGACCACGACAGCGCCCAACCCGACCAGGTGCCTTCGGCAGCTATCGACGCGCTAACCCTCAAGCGACCCCAACGCACCGCACCGAGCCGCGACGACACGACCCGTACTCCACTGGCCGCAACTACTGATGTCACCGCGGCACCGGCCCGCGTCAGCGCTCCGCAGTCGATGCCCGACGCAGATGCCAGCGATACCGGCCAGCGTGAGAACGAGACACCGGCAGTGCCCTCACCGCCGGCCATCGACTACCGTCCCGGAACCACCATCGCGGTCCCGTCCGGCGCGAAAGCCCGGCTCACCGCGAACCTCGCCGCCATCGACACGCTCATCGAGCTCCAAGGCCAAGCCCGCCATGCCACCGCCGCTGAACAAGACATCCTGGCCCGCTGGTCGGGATGGGGCGCGATCCCCGAGGTCTTCGACACCCGCAGCGACACCTACACAGCCCAGCGCGACTACCTCAAGGAGGCCCTGGGCCCCGACCAATACCAAGCCGCGTCCAGAAGCACACTCAATGCCCACTACACCGACCCCGCCATCGCTGAGCAGATGTGGAAAGCGTTGCAGCACGCTGGTTTTACCGGCGGTCGGGTCCTGGAGCCCGGGTGTGGCGCGGGAACGTTCATCGGCTTGGCGCCCGAGACCGCGCAGATGGTCGGCGTCGAGAAAGACCCCATCAGCGCAGCCATCACCGCCTACCTCTACCCCTCTGCGCAGGTTCGGGCCGAAGGCTACGAAACCACCAACGTCCCCAACGGTTCCTTTGCCGCGGTGATCGGCAACGTCCCGTTCGGGAACTTCGCGCTACGCGATCCCGCCTACAACCCGCGCCGGCTGTCCATCCACAACCACTTCATCGTCAAGTCCTTGGACCTCACGGCACCCGGCGGCTACCAGATCGTTCTCACCAGCCGCTTCACCATGGACAACGCCGACCCCAAGGCTCGCCGCGAAATCCTGTCCCGCGCCGACCTGCTAGGCGCAATACGTCTGCCCTCCAACGCCTTCCGGCGTGTCGCCGGCACCGAAGTGGTCACCGACATTCTCGTGCTACGCCGCCGCGAAGCTGACCGGGTTATCGAAGGCGGCGCTGACGACTGGCTACACACTGCACCGCTGACTGTGGCTGCCGATGATGGCACCGATACCGAGATCGACATCAACTCCTACTTCCACGACCATCCCGAGAACATCCTCGGACGCCCCAGCCTCGGCCACGGAATCCACGGCCACCAGACCCTCAACGTCACTGCCGACGAATCCAGCCCCTTGGCTCTGCAAGTCGGGCACCGCCTGCGCACCATCATCGACACTGCGCGGAATCGAGGCCAAGGACTCACCGCCACCGCCGCCTCGCTGACCGAGGTTAGCGACGTCAGCTTCGACCCCGGCCTCATCACCGCCGTCACCACGAGACTCCCGGCCCGCGACACCCTGCGCTTCGATGAAGCAACTGATGAGTTCCAGACCTGGACCGGGGACGCCTGGGCGACTGCGAAGGTCTTCAACACCCGCAAGCAGGAAACCATTCACCTGCTCAAACTGCGTGATGTTGCCAATGCGGTCGTGTCATCACAACGGGCCGGTCAGCCCAGCGAGGTCCGTGAACAACTGCGCGGTGAACTCAACCGGCTCTACGACACCTACGTCGCCAAACATGGTCCTATCCAACGCTTCAAGTGGAGTAAGCCCTCCATCATCACCCAAGACCGCCACGACAAGTCGTTCGCGAAATCCATTGAGCGGTGGCGTCAGAAGAACCCAGAGCAGCACACCGTGCCCGCCGAACTCCTCGAGGCGTGGGACGAGCAGGCCTGGGAAACCCCCAGCCAGTACAAGATGCGCCCGCACATCGTCACCGCCTTGCGCAACGATCCCGGCTGGACCACAGTGCTGGCGCTGGAGGGCTACGACGAACTCACCGGGCAGACGCGCAAGGCACCCATCTTCTCGGTAGACCTGCTGAGCCCACCGCAGGTCCGCGACCGCGCGGAGACCGCCGAAGAGGCCCTCGCCATCAGCCTGGACCACAACGGTGGCGTCGATATTGCGCACATCGCCACACTGCTGAACACCGACCCCGCCGCCGCGCGGGAGAAGATGCGCGGACTGGTCTTCCCGTCGCTACGCGATCCAGAGATTCTCATTCCCGCCGCGCAAGCACTGTCGGGCAATGTCCGCCAACAGCTACGACACGCAGAACTCGCAGCCGAACACGACCCGCGATACCACGAGTACGCCGCCGCCCTGCGCGAAGTCCAGCCCGTCGACCGCGAAGCCAGCCAGATCAGCGCTCGCCCCGGATCACCGTGGATCGCCGCCAAATACGTCGCACAGTTCGCCAGCGAGACATTCAAAGCCGCCGACGCCGTGCCAGTGCATGTGAAAGCCGACCATGTGCAAGGGGTCTGGTCGATCGAGTGCCAGAGCCGCAACAGCGCCGCCATGACCGAGACCTGGGGCACCCGGTTCCCCAAACGAGATGCCATCTCGTTGCTGGAAATGGTGTGCAATAACCAGGAAATCGCCATCCGATATACCAAAGAGGAGACCGAAACCACCGGCCGGACCGGCGTCAACCGCAACGCCACCGTGGCTGCGCAAGCCAAAGCTACCAAGATCAGCGAGGCATTCCAGAACTGGGTGTTCGCCGATGACACCCGCCGCACCGAACTGGTGGCCACCTACAACGAACGCTTCAACAGCCTGCGCGCCCCCAAATACAGCGGCGCGGCGCTGACGCTGCCCGGCCTGTCACACCGGTTCACCCCACACACCCACCAGCGTGACGCGGTAGCCCGCATCATCGCAGAACCCAACGTTCTTCTCGATCACGTTGTGGGAGCGGGTAAATCGGGGACAATGTTCATGGCAGCCATGGAACTGCGCCGCCTCGGACTGGCCCGCCAGCCCTGGATTGTGGTCCCCAACCACATCATCGAGCAGGTAGGAAAAGAAGCCAAGTGGTGGTATCCCGGCGCAGATATCCTGCTCGGCACCCCCGGCACCGATCCCGCCGGCCGCCGCCGATTCGTGGCCCAATCAGCCACCTCGGACTGGGACATGGTGATCGCCCCGGAATCGTTGTTCATGGGCATTCCCGTCGGGCAGGATGCCCAGCGCGACTACATCGCCCGAGAGTCGAAGATGCTGCGCGAATCCCTGGAGAACATCACCGGAGACAACGCCACCGCCGCCACCGTCAAACGGCTGGAGGCAGCACTGCAACGCTACGAATCGAAGCTGGAAAAACTCACCGACCAAGACGGCAAAGACACCGGACTTCTGTTCGAACACACCGGGTGTGACTACCTGATGATTGACGAAGCCCACATGTATAAGAACCGGACCCGACTGAGCCCCGTCAAGGAACTCGCCTGCCCGGACGGCTCCGAACGCGCCGACGACCTGGCCATGAAAATGGAACTGCTGCGAGGTCGCCGCCGCGAGGACGCTATCGCCGCCGGCCGTACACCCACCCCCGCCGACGAGCGAGTCGCCAGTTTCGCGACCGGAACCCCGATCGCCAACTCGCTTGGCGAGCTATATGTCATGCAACGCTATCTGCGCCCCGATCTGCTCGAAGATGCCGGGGTCCTGCATATCAACGACTGGGCGACCACCTTCACCGCGACCGTGAACACCGTCGAAGTCAACGCGACCGGCACACAGCTGCGGCCGGTTACCCGAGTCGGAAAGTTCTGCAACCTCCAAGAGTTACTCCGCATTTCGTCGGTGTTCACCGATGTCATCACCCGGGATCAGATCGGCTTGAAGCTGCCCGAACTCAGCAACGACGGCAAGCGCACCATCGTCAGCATCCCGGCCGATCAAACCCTTCGGGACTTCATCACCGACCTCGGCTACCGATCCGGCGACCTGGACCCGAAAAACCTTGCCCGCGACAATATCCTGAAAATCTCCAACGATGGCCGCGAAGCCAGTCTCGACCCTCGCATGGTCCATCTACCCGAGCCCACCCACTCCCGGACCGCCGCGGTCGCCGAGAACATCATGGCCGTACACCGGCAGTACGCCGACACCATCTACAAAGACCCCCAGTACGGCCATGACATGCCCACCCCCGGCGGCCTGCAAATCGTTTTCTGCGACCGCGGTACACCCAGCAAGGGCGGCAAGAAGAAGAATGACTTCAACATGTACGGCGCGATCCGCGACGACCTGATCGCCCGGGGTATGCCGGCCGAGAAGATCCGCTTCATCCACGACGCCGAGAAAGCCGAAGACAAGCTGCGGTTGTTCGATGAATGCAACCGCGGCCAGGTGTCGGTGCTCATCGGCTCCACCGAGAAAATGGGAACCGGGACGAACGTTCAAACCCGTGCTGTCGCACTACATCACGTCGATGTACCGTGGCGGCCAGCCGATCTCGAACAGCGCGAAGGCCGCATCATCCGGCAAGGAAACCAGAACGAGACAGTCAGCATCTTTAACTACGTCGTAGAAGGCTCTTACGACGTGGTGATGTGGCAGAAAATCGAAGCCAAGTCACTGTTCATCGCACAGGTCAAACGCGCCGACATCAGTGTCGATGAAGTCGATGACATCGGCGGCAACGAGATGACCGTCGCGGCCGCCGAAACCAAGGCGCTGGCCACCGGAGATCCCCGCTACGTCCGCCAGGTCCAGCTCCAAGACGAGATCGAGCACCTCGCCGCGCTGGAACGGGCCTACCACGACGGCATGGCTGCCCGCGACCGCGATATCCGGCAACGCCAGCGCCAACTGGACATCACCACCGCCCAACTGGACGCACTCACCCCCACCCTGGAGGCGATGGCATCCCAGCCCGCCGACGCCCCAGCCGACATCGTGGTCGAAGGACGCCGCTACCCCGAACGCAAGGACTGCGCAGCGCCTTTTGCCGAAGTCTGCCGCCGCGTCTACGGCTCCCTGAGTAACGCAGCATCCCACGACAGTCGGCCACTGAACACCGCCATCAACGGCATCGCTCTCCACGCCCGCCGTGACCATGTAGGCGACCGACTCTGGGTCACCCTTGAAGGCCCCTCAGCCGAAATCGCGTTCACTATCCAAGACCTGCACGACAGCGCACCGAAGGTGGGGGAGACCAACGGGGCAAGCAGCGCCAAAGCCCGCGGACTGCTGACCCGAGTGGAGAACCTCTACAAAGACCTTCCCGCCCACCACCAGCGACTCAAGGTCCAGCACGACCACCTCACAGACTCCCTGACCGACCTCACCAACACCGAGGTCGAGCCATTCGACCGTGGCGAAGAGCTCGCAGCCAAACGCGAAGAACACACCACCTTGACCACTCTGCTGCAACTGGAGGCCCAGTCCGAGGCGGCGAAAGCCAAAGCTGCCGAAGCCGAGCAGAGACTGCTGGCCGCCGGCCGCCAGTCCGGCTGGTCACTGCACCTGAACCCCACTCCATTCCTGATCGAACAATCCGGGCTGGCCACCGCCGATCAATACCGCTTCGCCCAAGGACTCGCCGAACAGGCCCGCGCCAGCGAGTACCGCGACGCCCAACGCGAGGACCAACAGCACCGCGGCGACGAGGGGAGGGCACTGTGAGCACTCCAGCAGCGCCCGCAGCCGATCCGTGGTGGAGTTACGCAGTCGGCACCGCCACGGCCTTACGCTCAGGCAAAGAACCCCCCACCGTGGCCGTGCACGGTCCCTTCCTGAACTCCAACGAGGTCGCCCGCCTCAGCAGCCCCGCCACCTACAGCCGCCTGGCCGCCGGCAACGGGAACTACGAACGCGCCCAAGCCCCCTTCATGGTCAACCCGGTCCTGATGGCCGCCGCCATGGCCGGCCAAGGTGTCGTCAACAACCGGCGCCGACGCGATGCCGACCGCAACAGCCAACCCCAATGGACCAACTACCGCGAAGCCGCTGTCCTGACCACCAACCAACGGCTGATGTGCAGCCGCCCCCAAGGCGGGTGGACATCGTTCTGGTACAGCGAAATGGCTGAGTTCTACCCTGATCCCCACCGCCGGGCAGTCACCATGTCCTTCGCCGACGACCACACCCCGCCACTACAACTGGCCGGACCCGCCGCCCCCGCCATCGCGCTCTGGATCGGCCACTCCGTCTACGGCGACCGCTGGCACGAAGACCCCCGCCTGGCCGCCCTACTGCCCCGCCAAGCAGCCCAGGACACCACCACGCACCAGCAGGCCGCCGCCGAGCGCACCGCCGCAGACAAGGACGGCCTCACCCCCGAACAACACGCCTGGTGGGAGCACCACCGACCCCGACACAGCCGTCACCACACCTCCCAAGGCGGGCTGGAGCTATGAGCACCCGCGCCATGCCGCCACTGGTCCTCGCCTCCGAGGTGGGCCGCTACGCCAGATCCCGACTTGACCACCTCACCGACGGACGTCCCCTCTACATTCCCGGCTTCGGCGCCGAGGCTGACCCTGTGGTGACCACCGCGCACGCCTCGCTCTACCGCCACCCGTACAGCGTCAGCCAATTACCGCTGCTCACAGTCCATTACGAGACCATGCTTGATCCCGCACCTGTCACCACGTTGCTCGTCAGCCTGGCCCACCTCGCTCACCACGACTGCCCTGCCTGCGTGAGCACCTGGACCGAGGCGCCCACGAGCTGCCGGCCGCCATCACTCAGTTTCACGTTGTGGAAACTCCGGCCGCCGTAGTGCTGCTGCACTACGAGGACCTACCTAGTTAGCGGTTCCCACCTTCGGGAAGAAACACCGGATGTGGCAGCGATTGTGGTTACTCAGCGTTGTGCCAGTAATCGGGTAGCCGCCACATTGTTCGCAGGCTTGGGCCGTTCAACATGATGTTCCACTTGTTCTGCAGCATGGGATTGCCCCACGTTTCTGACCGCGCCCGTAGCCACTCAGCCCAGTCATTGCTGATACCGGCATCATCGAGCCCAGCAAGATAGCTCGCTATCAGTTCATCGCGCTGAGCCCTGTGCACCGCGGTGTTGGGATCGTGCAGCTCCGAGTAGGGGAGCGCTGTCAGCTCTTCGAGCACCGTGTCGTCGGTATAGGTCCCCGTCAGGCCGGCGACAGTGAACTTCGACATGGCTGTCATTCCCTGCATTTCGAGTAGCGTCACCTGCGTCTGGGCGCTGCGTACCCGTGCTCGCTCGCTGATGCCGAACTGGGCAATGAACCACGCGTTGAGCGCTACCCGCCAAGTGGCCTGACCAGGTTCCCACGGCTGGCGCGGCAGCTGCTGGATTTCCATCACCACTGCCCGGTCATCGTCAGTGACCATCTGCGGCTGCAGTCGCTCCTTTGGCAGCACGACACTGCTGCGCCACTCCGGATCGAGCGCCCCAAACCGGGCCTGTTCCAACACCTTTCCCAATAGGCCGTCACGCATAGACGCGACGTACTGCGCACCGATCTGCTGATACGCGTCCGGCGACCCCGGGGATGACATCGACATCACGACTGCTTTCCTTCGTTGTTCATTGGCAACACCACATCGACCGGGGCGCTGCGAACGCCCACATTTCGCCAGGTGGCGGCAGTGCCGCTCTCGTCCACTTCCACGACGCTTGACATGAGCCCAGACAGACTCGTGAGCCACGGGCCTGACAACTGCCGCACGTTGAGTACTGTGTGAACGTCCAGGCAACGACCGCGCCGCAGCAAGCGGGCCAGTGCGGACAATGACTCGTCGGCTCCTGCCCGTGTCACGCGGCCTTCCCTCGTTGCAACCGGGACGAACTCCTCCATCAGGCGATCACCGTCGACCACCACGACTACCGCATGGCTGCGGTCACCCGGGTCGCTCTGCTCGGTGGCGCTCCGTCTGCGCAGTTCAGCGAAATCCCGTACCCCACACTGCTGTAACTGACGAGTCCGTTCCTCAATCAGGTGGTCGGTACCGCTAATGTCCCCCCGCGTCGTCAGCACCTCAACCCCGCGCTGAGGAGGTCGGGCGGACATCGAGTCGATCATTAGATCGACTACGCTGCGACGGCCGACTTCGGAGGTGCCGATCACCGCAATATGCGGACCGTTGCCTCCGCTCGCAGCCTCTTCAATGTCGACCCAGTATGGATGCCCGCCTGCCTTGCCGATCACGACTTGGAGTGCTTCTTCACCGTGGGACACGGCGCGTAGTGCCACCGGATACGGTGTACCCGGGAAACGCTGCTGGTGTTCACGCGCCGCGCGCTTGCGCGCATTTGAAGATGCCATGGAAATCACGAGTCCCTTCAAAGACATTTGCCCGTAGTCGCCCACATCAACAACGTGCGATCTTTGTTGGGAGCGCGTGACCCGATGAGCCTGGTCCTCGGAGAGATCTTCGGTAGCAGTACCCCGATGTGGGCGGGAGCTGCAACGCGACCGAGGGAGTCCGCCTTCGCGCAATGGCGTTGCCTACCAAGATACCTCATGGACTGCCTAATCTGGTGCTATGCGATGGACTCGTTGAGGTCCTGTTCCAGTTCGTCGGTGTAGTCGGTGATTTTGTCGCGCTCCGTGCCCAGCGCCCGCATCACGGCACGAGCTTCTGCGCTCTTGAGAACATCGGGCATCCGTGTCACCACGGCTCCCAACTGTTGGGCAGCGTTGCGCAGTCGGTACGAGCGCATCTGCGGATCGGTCCCTAGCGGGAATACGAGGCTGTTCACCGGGTCCACCTCGAACTCGATGGGTGTCTCTTCGTGGTGCCGAGGGTCATCGCTACCGGTGATGATGCGTGCATACGTGTGATCGAGGACAATCAGCCGCCGCATTTCGGACTCCATCCGCGCGACGAGGATCAGTAAGGTTCTCGGAATCTGCACGTAGACGTCGCTGACGGGCTTTCCGGGTGAAAAGCCATACGCCCGGACCGTTTCGGCCGCCTCTCGTACCTCAGCGATCAGGTATCGCACACCAGCGACGTCGCACCGAATGACATTCCCGCCCTCGCGATCTCGGCGGATCTGCTCCACCGTCTCGCGACTCCATCCCTGAAAGCGGCCACCGACGACAGCATCCGGGGCAATAAAACGGCCAGCCCTGATCTCCGAGTTGAGTGCATCTCTGCTAATCCCCAGCTCATCAGCTACTTGCGTGCTGCTCAAGTATTCCTGCATGGGGTAAGTATAGAGCTGAGCACATTTGTGTGCCACATTTGTGTGGTCGCGTCGCCAGTCAGACGGTGCCTCGTTCCACAACCCACCGCTGTTCGAAGGGGATTACGCCGGCGGCCGTCTCAAAGTCGGAGTCGTAGTGGATGACGGTTACCTCGTGATGCGCAGCGACCGCCGCGATCAGCAGATCCGCCATACCGACCGACCGATGCTGGCCCGTTCGCGCGAGCGCGCGATGAGCCTCCAGTGCCGCTTGCCACTGTTCGTCACCTGTCGGCAGATACTCATACGCCAACCGCCGATCGGACCAAAGTTGTTCGTACTCTTCGGAGCTACGCGCACTGTATAGCGCTTCGGCGTCCAGCTGTGCGGTCGTTGCGACCAGTCCGGCCTCTATCAATGGCGCCAGCCGAGCGCCGACCGGCGCCGACCGCATCCGCGCGGCCGCGCTGGTGTCGATGACGTAGCGCGCGATCAGCGCCATACGTTCCTACGCGCTTCGGGTGTCGCCATGTCTTCGAGCGCGCCTGACTGCAACCACGCGACCTGACGGGCCCGTGCCGAGGTGGCTGCCGCTTGCTGGAGTGCCATCCGAACAGTGTCGGAAACGCCCGCGGTTTTGAGTTCACGCTGTGCAGCAGCCAGGAGATCATCGTCTAAGTCGATCAGCCGTTTCGTCACCATACCTCCTGGTATATGCTGTCGAGACACTCAGTATATATCCGCTTTAGATAACTCGCCGGCCTCCCCTTTTTGTCACAGTGACGTATTGAGCCGTAACCCGTTGTAGGGCAGGGGTTTTAAGGGCTCCGCGGGAAGTGGCCGAGTGATGCTGACACGGGCTCAGCGCGGCTCGCAAGCCGCCGTCTGTGCGCCTGCGCGAAACGAACTCAGGGCGACCTTCTTCGCGGTCTGGGTGCGATCTGGCCTCACGGTGTGGCATAGTGCGGATAGTACGGACAACCAACTCTGGCAATTATCTAAGCCGAATTACCCTGCTGCACAACGCATTTGCCGATAAGCTCCGTTATGTCAAC
>NZ_CP079876.1 GCF_025263265.1 Mycobacterium sp. SMC-4
GGGGGTCGGGGAGCAGATTGACGAAATCCGGCGCTAAGGGGCAATCGCCGAGCGACCTTGCGCTGTAGGTGATTTCATGTCGTCGTGACTGATGAGGGCGGCTATGGCCGGTTCGGTGCGTTGTCTCGGCAGGAGCTGGAGCGTTACTGCTACTTGGATGACGAGGACCGGCGGCTGATCGCTGCGCGGCGGCGCGACTACAACCGTCTGGGGTTCGCGGTGCAGGTGGTGACGGTGCGTCACCTGGGAATGTTCCTGGCTGATCCGCTGGATGTCCCGCCCGCGTTGATCGAGTATCTGGCCGAGCAGTTGGAGATCTCCGATCCGTCGATGGTGAAGCGGTACACCGATCGGGAGAAGACCAAGCTCGAACACGCCTGGGAAATCCAGCAGGTGTACGGACTCAAGCCGTTCGGCGAGATGGAGTCGGAGCTCACGTCGTGGATCGTCGACCAGGCGTGGATGACCGGCGACGGACCGAAGGCGATCTTCGGCGACGCAGTGACATGGCTGCGGAAGCGTCAGGCGCTGCTGCCGGGGATCACCACGTTGGAGCGGCTGATCGGCGACGGCCGCAACGCGGCGGACGCCCGGTTGTGGCGCCAGCTCGGCGAGCAGCTGACCTCGGAGTCCGCGTCTGCCTTGTTGCGGCTGCTGGAGGTTCCTGCGGAGGGCGGGCAGAAGGTCAGCGAGCTGGAGCGGCTGCGCAAGGGCGTGTTCAAGGCGTCGTCGAAGGGGATGCTCGCGGCGCTGCGCAGGGTTGTCGACCTGCAAGCGGTCGGGGTGGACAGCATCGACGTGAGGGCGATCCCGCCGCGTCGGTTGACGGGGTTGGCGACCTACGGGTTGGCGAGCAAGGCCGCCGCGCTGCGGCGGCTGCCCACGCGTGAGCAGCGCTTGGCGGTGCTGGCCGCGACGGTCGTTGTGTTGAGCGCGCGGGCGGTCGACGACGTGTTGGAGACCTTCGACATGTTGATGACGACGAAGCTTCTGTCCAAGGCCGAGCGGGAGTCTCGCGAGGAGAAGCTGCGTCGCTATCCGAGGGTGTCACGCAACGCAGGCAAGCTCGCGGCAGCGGTGAAGGTGCTGCTGGAGATGGTCGAGGTCAACCAGGACGTCGGGCTGGGCGTGGTGTTGGACATGATCGAGAAGACCGTCACCCGGGCCGAGTTGCGGCACGCGGTCCAGGCGGTCGACGAGCTGGTGCCCGCCGACGACGCGGAGCTGGATGGGCAGCGGTTGATCGAGTTGGCCGGCAAGTTCGCCACGGTCCGCCCGTTCCTGTCGATGCTGATGGACACGATCGAGTTCGGCGCGACCAGTGACGGCGCCGCCGTCCTGGCGGCAATGAAGACCCTCGCCGAGCTGCTGACATCCAGGTCGTCGGGCAAGATCCCGGCAAACCTGCTGGACGCCCGCAAGGTCGACCACGACTTGATCGTCGGCGCGTGGAAGCGCTTGATCTACACGCCGGGCCGACCGGAGGGCACCGTCGACCGGAACTCCTACACGATCTGCGTGTTGGAACAGTTCCACCGACACCTCAAGCACCGCAGCATCTTCGCGGTGCGTTCGTCGCGGTGGCGCGACCCGCGGGCGCACCTGCTGGCAGGCGAAGCCTGGGAGGCTGCGCGTGACGCCGGCATGAACGCGCTGGGCCTGCCCGCCGCGCCGACGCAGCTGCTGACCGATCACGCGACGGCGTTGGAGACCGCTTATCGGGAGTTGGCCGCACGGCTGGGCGAGGACACCCCAGCCAGCATCGACGCCGACGGCAAACTGCACGTCGCCGCGCTGGACGCCAAGGCCGAGCCCGCGTCGCTGGTCGACCTGCGCCGCCGGGTGGAGGCGATGATCCCGCGTGTGGACCTGCCGGAACTGGTCACGGAGGTGATGAGCTGGCATCCCGGTTTCACCGAGGCGTTCACCCACACCTCGGGCAACGAGGCCCGCGTCGCCGACCTCGGCTTGTCGGTGGCGGCCGTGCTCTGTTCCTATGCGATGAACGTCGGGTTCAAACCGGTGACAACGCCTGGTGTCGACGCCCTGACCAGGGATCGGCTGCTGCACGTCGACCAGTGCTACGTGCGGGCCGAGACCATCGAGGCGGCCAACGCCGTGCTGGTCGACGCCCAGGCCGACATCCCCCTGGCCCAAGCGTGGGGCGGCGGGCTGGTCGCCTCGGTGGACGGGATGCGGTTCGTGGTGCCCGTGCGCACCCATAACGCCCGCCCGAACCCGAAGTACTTCGGCCGGAAACTGGGCATCACCTGGTTGAACATGCTCAACGACCAGTCCGCCGGGCTGGCAGGCAAGGTGCTGCGCGGAACACCTCGCGATTCGCTGCACACCATCGACGTGATCGTGTCCCAGCACGGCGGGCGGATTCCGGAGGTCATCATCACCGACACCGGGTCGTATTCCGACATCGTGTTCGGACTGCTGCATCTGATCGGCCGCCAGTACCGGCCGCAGCTGGCGAACCTGCCCGATCAGCGGTTGTGGCGCATCGACGCCCGAGCCGACTACGGGCCGCTGGACAAGGCGGCGCGCGGGGTGATCGACACCGCCAAGATCGCCGCGCACTGGGAGGACATGTGCCGGATCGCGGTGTCGATCCACTCCGGTGAGGTGTCGGCGCACGAGGTCACCAGGATGATCTCCCGCGACGGGCAGCCGACCGCGTTGGGCCAGGCCATCGCCCATTTCGGGCGGATCTTCAAGACCCTGCACATCCTGCGCCTGGCCGACGACGAACCTTACCGGCGCGAGGGCAAGGCCCAGTCCAATCTCGTCGAGGGTCGTCACGACCTGGCGCGCACGATCTATCACGGCCGCAAGGGCGAGATGACCCGCGCCTACTACGAGGGCATGGAAGACCAGCTCTCGGCGCTGGGATTGGTGCTCAATTGCGTCGTCGTGTGGAACACCGTCTACGAGAACCGCGCCCTCGCCGCGCTGCGAGCCGGCGGATACCCGGTGCTCGACACCGATGTCGAGCGATTGTCGGCGTTCGTGCGCGCCCACATCGGCATCGACGGGCACTACAGCTTCCACCTGCCCGACCCCAGCGGAGTTCACCGACCGCTGCGCGACCCGGACGCCGACGACGACGAGTAGCGCGAGTCGAAGGGTGGCGGATGACCGCTCAGGACCTGACGACGCATGTCGGCGGAAGTCTCTCCTGAGCCGCGAAACAGGCCACGGCCTGCACCTCTACCTCCGACCTGACCCAACAAACTACCGCTAGATTACGGTCACGGAGAGCGTCAGTTTGTCGCTGTGCGGCACGCCCGTCCGGTCGAGGAAGTCACACATGTCATCGATCATCGGCTGCATGAGCAGCTGCCCCAGCTGACGAACCATCAGCCCGATGACCTGTGAGGACTCGGATCGCCGTGTCGAGGTCTTGCCCGAATAGCGGAGTTTGGAGATCTCTCTGCGACTCAGGTCGGTCAGCCGCTCGAGTAACTCGCTCTTTCCCTGCGGATCGAGCACAGCGCGCCGGATGTAGTTCACCACCGTCGGATGCGTCGCGAGCATGTGCCGCACCGCCTCGTCTCGAGCGGCGGCGACCTGCGCTGGGGCGCCCTCGTCCGGCACAGAGGCGATCGCCAGAGCGTAATAGTCGACGACCAGTTGCTCGACGGCGACGCGTAGCCCGTCCTTGGTCTTGAAGTGGTGCTGCACCAATCCCACGGCGACCCCGGCGGCGGCGGCGACGGCGCGCATCGAGACGCGATCCTCGCCGCGCTCGGCGTAGAGGTCGAGCGCGGCGTTGCGAATGCGGGCCTTCGCGGTGAGGTCCTCGTCACTGGCGCGGGGGTCGGTCACAGAAATTGCCTCCTATCAGGGAAAAAAGCATACACCCTTGACATTAGACAGTACATGCGCATTAATGGCTATACATCAGTATAGTCAAAAAGGGGTTGATGATGTCGCAGTCGAGTTCGCTGCAGGGCGTGCAGGTGGTGTCGCTCGCGATCAATCTGCCGGGCCCGCTCGCCGCCGCGCGGCTACGGGCGCTGGGCGCCACCGTCACCAAGATCGAACCGCCGGCCGGCGACCCGCTGCGGGCCGTGGCGCCGACGTGGTACGACGAGCTCACTGTGGGCCAGCGGGTCGTGACCCTCGACCTCAAGGACCCCGCTGATCGGGCGGTGGCGGCGCGCGAGCTGTCGCGTGCCGACCTGATGCTCACCGCCATGCGCCCCTCGGCGCTGGTCAAGCTCGGCCTGGACGAGTTGACCGCGGCGAATCCGCACCTGTCGCATATCGAGATCGTCGGGCACGACGGGATCGCGGCGGAGCAGCCCGGCCATGACCTGACGTACCAGGCCCTGCACGGCACTCTCCAGCCGCCGACGATGCCGACCGTCCCGGTGGCCGACCTGCTCGGCGCCGAGCGCGCCGTGTCCGCGGCCCTGCTCGCCCTGCGCGTGGCCGCGGAGTCCGGCGTGGGACACCGCGAGCGGGTCGTCCTCGAACAGGCGGCCGCCGACGCCGGCGCCGCAGTTCGGCACGGTCTGATGGGAGCGGGCGCGCCGCTCGGCGGGGCGCATCCCGGTTACCGGATCTACTCCAGCTCCGACGGCCACGTCGCGCTGGCCGCGCTCGAGCCGCACTTCTGGGAGCGCGCCCGCGCCGGTCTCGGTGTCGAGGGCACCCAGGAGGAGCTCGAGCAGACGTTTCTTTCCAAGCCGACGCGCGAATGGGAGGAGGTCGCGAAGCGCCTCGACATTCCCCTGATCGGAATCCGCGATTCGGCACCCCGTAATTCAGCACAAGGAGCTTTGTCATGAGTGTTCGCGAGGCCGTTATCGTCGGCGCGGTCCGGACCCCGGTCGGCCGTCGCGGAGGGATCCTCAGCGCATGGCATCCGGTGGACCTGCTCGGGCAGACGCTGCGGGAGCTTGTGGCCCGCGCCGGCGTCGACCCCGCCGCGATCGAGGACGTCATCACCGGCTGCGTCATCCAGCACGATGTCCAGTCGGGCAATCTCGGCCGCCACGCGGTGCTCGCCGCCGGGCTGCCCGAGTCGGTCCCCGCGGTGACGATCGACCGCCAGTGCGGTTCAGGGCAGCAGGCGGTCAGCTTCGCCGCCCAGGCGGTGATGGCGGGTTCCCACGACCTGGTGATCGCCTGCGGCGTCGAGTCGATGTCACGGGTGCCGATGCCTCCGGCGTTCCTGCCCGGCGCGCCGCTCGGCCCGCAGTACAGCCCGCGCGAACTCGACCGCTACGACGGTGGGCTGATGGCGCAGGGCCCGTCGTCGGAGCTGATGAACGAGAGGTTCGACCTGAGCCGAGCGGCGTTGGACGCGTTCAGCGCTCGCAGCCACGAGCGGGCGCACGCCGCGACGCGGGCCGGGAAGTTCCGCGACCAGATGGTGCCGATCACCGCCGACCCCGACGACCCGACCGGTCCGGTCATCGACTCGGACGAGGGCATCCGCGAGCACATCGACCCCGCCAAGATGGCGAGCCTGAAAGCCGTGTTCGGCGCCGACGGGCGGACCACGGCGGCCAACTCCTCGCAGATCAGCGACGGCGCGGCCGCGCTGCTGATCGCCGACCGCGAGTACGCCGAGCGCAACGGCCTCATCCCACGCGCCCGGTTCCGCGCGCTGTCGGTCGCCGCCGCCGACCCGATCATCCAGTTCACCGCGATCCTCGACGCCGCCCACAAGGCGCTCGGCCGAAGCGGGTTGGCCGTCGAGGAGATCGACCTGTTCGAGGTCAACGAGGCCTTCGCCGGTGTGCCGCTGATCTTCCAACGGGAATTCGGCGTCCCGGACGACAAGCTGAACGTCAACGGCGGCTCCGTCGCCCTCGGCCACCCGCTGGGCTCGACCGGAGCCCGGATGCTCACCGACCTGCTCTGCGAACTCGAACGCTCCGGCAAGAGGTTCGGCTTGCAGACCGTCTGCGAGGCCACCGGCACCGCGAACGCCACCATCATCGAACGCATCTGAGGACGTCATGAGCCACGAGATCGTGAGGGGCCTGCCCTCCACCCACGGCGACCACTATCAACTCAACACCACCACCATCATCCGGCACGCCGCGCGCACCTATCCCGAGCAGGAGATCGTGTACCGCACCGCGGACGGCGGCTGGGACCGGTACACCTACGCCGATGCCTACGCGCGAATCCAACGAAGTGCCAATGCACTTCGCTCGATCGGCGTCGGGCCGGGCGATGTGGTCGGGATCCTCGACTGGAACAGCAAGCGGCACTACGAGCTGTACTGGGCGATTCCCGGCCTCGCTGCCGTGATGTTGCAGATGAACCTGCGTTTGGCGCCAGAGGATCTCGCTTACGTCACCGGACACAGTGATGCATCGGTGGTCCTCATCGACGAGTCGCTGCTTCCGGTTGCCGAGGCGCTGGCACCGCATACGCCGAACGTGAAGACGTGGGTGGTGATGACCGATAAGCCGCTGGCCGACATCACCACCACGCTCCCGCACGCGGTGCACTGGGAGGACCTGCTCGCGGACGCCGGCCCGGAGATCGACTGGCCGGTCATCGACGAAACCTCCTCCTACAGCGCGTGTTACACCACCGGCACCACCGGCAGGCCCAAGGGCATCTACTACTCGCATCGCGGCATCTACCTGCACACCCTCGCCGAGGTCGCCGGACTCGGGATGAGCAGCGACGATGCCGTCATGCTCATCACGCCGATGTTCCACGGCCAGGGCTGGGGCCTACCCCAGGCGGCCGCCTACAGTGCCGCAAAAATCGTGCTGCCCGGTCGCTACATCGCCGAGGACACATCCGTCCTCGTGGACGCGATGATCGCGGAGCAAGTCACCGTCGCAAACGGTGCGCCGGCGATCTTCCAGCCCATGATGAACTACATCAAGACGCTTGCGGTCGCACCGGACTTCTCCCGCGCGCGGCTGCTGTCCGGTGCCACCGAGCCGCCGCTGTCGCTGATGCGCGACTTCCACGACATCACTGGAGCCGACGTCATCCACGCCTACGGCGCCACCGAGACCACCCCTCTGGTCGCGGTGAACCGGGGACTGAAGCCCTCGCTGCGCGGTGTGATCTCGGACGAGGAGAAGTGGGATCTCAAGCGTAAGCAGGGTTTGCCGGTCAACGGCATCGACATCCGGATCGTCGACGCGGAAGGCAACGATCTCCCGCACGACGGCACGAGTCAGGGTGAAGTGCTGCTGCGCGGACCGTGGATCATCGAGCGCTATCACAAGCTCGACGACGACGCCGACAAGTTCCTCGACGGGTATTGGCGTAGCGGCGATGTCGGGACCATCGACCCGAATGGTTACTTGAAGATCACCGACCGGATCAAGGACGTGGTCAAGTCGGGTGGCGAATGGATTTCCTCCATCGACATGGAGAACGCACTCGTTGCCCATCCGAAGATCGCCGAGGCGGCCGTCATCGGCGTCCCGCACCCGAAGTGGCAGGAGCGTCCAGTAGCACTCGTCGTGACGACCGACGGGCAGGAACTTCCACTGTCGGAGATCCACGAATTGCTCGCCGATGCATTCGCCAAATGGCAATTGCCCGAGACCGTCCTGTATCTGGACCAGCTGCCCCGCACCAGCGTCGGCAAGCTCGACAAGAAGGCCATGCGCGCCGCGCACACCAACGTCTACGAGGACGTCCGATGAACCCCGACAACGCCCCGCTACGCACGGCCCGCGACAGCCACCTCCTGATCCTGGAGATCAACCGGCCCAAGGCTCGCAACAGTCTGAACGAGGCGGTGCTCACCGCCTTGAACACCGAGCTCGTCGCGGCTCGGCACGACGACGAGATCCGTGCCATCGTGCTCACCGGCGCCGGCGGGATCTTCTGCGCCGGAGCCGACATCACCAATTTCGACGCCATTCGCGACCAGTCGCTGCTCGGCGATCGAGCCGCGCTGGGCGGCACCATCTGGGCCGACCTGGGCCGATTCCCGAAGCCGGTCCTCGCTGCGGTCGAGGGCCTCGCACTCGGCGGCGGCTGCGAGTTGGCGCTTGCCTGCGACATCGTCATCGCCGGCGAATCCGCCAAGTTCGGTGTCCCGGAGGTGAAGCTCGGCGTGATCCCGGGCGGCGGCGGAACCCAGCGCCTGATTCAGGCCGTCGGCAAGTCCAAGGCGATGGCCCTACTGCTCACCGGCGACTTCCTGTCCGCACAGCGGGCGTGCGCGGCCGGCATCGTCGCCGAGACCGTCCCGGACGGCACCGCCCTCGAAGCGGCGGTCGCCATGGCGCAGCGGATCGCCGCCAACTCACCGCTCGCGGTGGCGCTGGCCAAGGATGCCGCCCTCCAGGCCCTGGAAACCTCTCTGGCGCAAGGACTCGAGCACGAGAAGCGCAACTTTCACGTTGCCATCCATTCCGCCGACAGCCGCGAGGGCCAGGCCGCGTTCCTCGCCAAGCGCGCCCCCGAATTCACCGGAAAGTAGGACCGATCATGAGCGAGCTGTTCCCCGATTACCGCTCCCCGTGGGAGACCGACGATCAGGCGCTGCTGCGTAAGCACGCCGCCGAGTTCTTCCGCAAGGAAGCCACCCCGAACCAGGACCGTTGGGCCGCGCAGCACCAGGTCGACCGCGAGTTCTGGACCAAGGCCGGCGCCGCGGGACTGCTGTGCCTCGACATCGCCGAAGAATACGGCGGCGGGGGCGGCAACTTCGGCCACGAGGCGATCGTGCAGCAGGAGATCGCCTACGCCCACGACACCGCGTTCGGCTTCGCCGTGCACTCGACGATCGTCGCGCACTACATCGCCGCCTATGCCACCGAGGACCAGAAGAAGCGCTGGCTATCGAAATGTGCGAGCGGTGAGAGCGTCCTCGCCATTGCGATGACCGAACCCGGCACCGGCTCGGACCTGCAGGCCGTACGGACCACCGCGGTTCGCGACGGCGGCCACTACGTGATCAACGGCTCGAAGACGTTCATCTCGAACGCGTCGCACTGCGACCTGCTCGTCATCGTCGCCAAAACGGACCCGAGCCAAGGTTCCAAGGGTATCTCGCTGCTCGTCGCGGAGACGGAGAATCTTCCGGGGTTCGAGCGTGGGCGGGTGCTGGACAAGATCGGCCAGCACGGCCAGGACACCCGCGAGTTGTCGTTCACCGACATGCGGGTGCCGGCAGCGAATCTGCTCGGCGGCGTCGAGGGGCAGGGCTTCTACCAGCTGATGGGTCAGCTGCAGCGTGAGCGGCTGATCCTCGGTGTCGGCGGTGTCGCGGTGGCCGAGGCCGCGGTGGCGGAGAGCATCAGGTACGCCAAGGAACGTCACGCCTTCGGCAAGCCGATCCTGAACTTCCAGAACACGAAGTTCGTACTCGCCGAGTGCAAGACCGACGTGCTGGCCGGCAAGACCCTGATGGACCACTGCATCCAGCGTCACCTCGACGGCACCCTCGACGCGGCGACCGCGTCGATGGCCAAGCTGTGGGGCAGCGACAAGCAGTGCGAGATCGTCGACCGCTGCCTGCAGGTCTTCGGTGGCTACGGCTACATGATGGAGTACCCGATCGCGCAGATGTACGCCGCTTCCCGCGTGCAGAAGATCTACGGCGGCACCAACGAGATCATGAAGGAACTCATCGGCCGCGCCTTATGAGGTTGACCTTCGCGCAGTGACACCACTGCGTCAGTCACACCTCACTTTGTCAAAAACCCGATGTTCTCAACCTATTTCGTCAGGAGTATTCATGCATATCACCGGAACCAACGCACTCGTCACCGGCGGAGCCTCGGGCCTCGGACTGGCCACCGTCACCGCCCTCGCCAAGTCGGGCGCCCGGGTAATCGCCGTCGACCTGCCCACCGCGAACACGGATGCGCTGGCTGCTCTCGGCGACACCGTGGAATTCGCTCCGGCGGATGTCACCGACGAGGCCGCGGTCACCGAGGCGGTCGAGCGCGCCAACGCGGAGTCCTCACTGCGAATCACCGTGAACTGCGCCGGCATCGGCAACGCCGTCAAGACCGTCGGTAAGAACGGACCGTTCCCGCTGGCCGAATTCGAGAAGATCGTCAAGGTCAACCTGACCGGAACCTTCAACGTCATCCGCCTCGCCGCGCACGCGATGTCGCAGAACGAGCCCGTCGACGGCGAGCGCGGCGTGATCGTCAACACCGCCTCGGTCGCGGCCTTCGACGGGCAGATCGGACAGGCCGCGTACTCGGCATCGAAGGGCGGGATCGTCGGCGCCACCCTGCCGATCGCCCGCGACCTGGCGTCGCTGCTGATCCGGGTGAACACCATCGCGCCCGGCCTGTTCAAGACCCCGCTGCTGGGCACGCTGCCCGAGGCGGCTCAGATTTCGCTGGGACAGCAGGTGCCGCACCCGAACCGGCTCGGCGACCCCGCCGAGTACGCGCAGCTGGTCGAGGCGATCGTGACCAACCCGATGCTCAACGGCGAAACCATCCGCCTCGACGGCGCGATCCGCATGGCGCCGCGGTGAAACCCGTCGGCGTGCAGGTGGGATCGCACCATGAGCACACACGCCTTGTATACGCCGAGGACCTGGGCATCGGCCAGCGTTTCGACTTGGGCTCACACACGGTGACCGAGGCCGAACTCGTCGACTTCGCCACCCACTGGGATCCCCAGTGGTTTCACATCGACCGGGCGGCGGCGCAGGACGGCCAGTTCGGTGGCCTGATCGCCAGTGGAATCCACACGTTGGCGATCCTGCAACACCACGACGCCGTCCATATCCGATACGGCCTGACCGAAGCCGCGCTCCCGCGCGCTCATCTCCCACGGCTGTTCCAACCCCGGCGAGGTCTCGCGCGACCTCACGGCCCTACTCTCGGCCGTGCCCCCGCCGGATCCGACAAACACCACGACCACGCACGCCCGGCAGCGGCTATGAGTTCCCGGACGCGGAAGACCACACCCATCGACGGTGCCGCACTTGATTGGTCTCTTTCGGCCCCCCTCGAGCAGATGCGCTCGGGCCGAACAGTCAAGGTGCTGAACAAGATACGCAGACACGCGCCGGAACTCGTCACCGTCAGCTACTGAGAGATTCAGCGGGAGCGCCGCCGCGCAGCGGGATCGGTCTCGGCCTGCCAGCGCCCCAGCGCCTCGGCGGAGACCTTCGCGTATTTGACCAGGCTGCGCACCGAGGTGTGTCCGCTCAACGCCATCAGCATCGGCGTGGAAGCGCCCTTCTCTGCGGCGTGGGTCAGTCGCGAGTGCCGCAGCTGGTGCAGCGTGAACGGTCCGCGTCGCATCCCTTCGGTGTGCTCCTCGAGGAGCGTCGCGGCGCGGCGGTAGGAAAGTCGGGCGCGGCCGGTCGAGTTGTCGGTGTCGGTCTTGGCGACCGACGGCTTGGCTTTGCGGTCGGTCAGGAACAGCGGCCCGGACTTCCGTCCGGCGATCAGCCGGGGCAGCGGCCGTGCGGTGCCGGTCTGCCAATAGATCACCTCGCGGGCGCCGCCCTTGCGGGTGACCGTGGCGCATCGGTTCACGGTGTCCAGGTCCTCGATGTCGAGATTCAGGATCTCCTCCGCCCGCGCGGCGGACTCATACAGCATCGACCAGAACACCCGCTCGCGCAGGGCCGCGTCCATGCCCAGCAGCTCCGCAACCTCGGCGGCGGTCATCGCCTTGCTGTTGTCCGGCGCACTCGGCCGCGCCCGCAGGCGCGACACCGGATCGCCGGTCAGCCACTGTTGATCGCGTCAGTAGGCGCACGCCGCCGACACCGCGGTCAGCCGGAGGTTGTAGGTCTTGGGGGCCTTGTCGCCCCACACGTAGTCGAACCACCCCGACACCCGATCCGGGTTCAACAACCCGACATCGCCGTCCGCGCCGAAGTCGCGCACCATCCGATCCAACGCCGAGGCGTAGGCGCGGCGGGTGTTCACCGCCGCGATCGTGCCCAGAAAGGTCCGCGTCGCGTCCGCCAGCCGGATCCCGGCGGCCCGCGCCGGTAGCGAGCTCACCGATCCCACCCCGACCGCCCTTCAGCACTACGGCAGATAGTTTCCGGAGTCGCCCATCTCCGGAACGACCATCGCGGCAGGACGACTCACGAGTTACGGCAGATAGTACGCTACTATCTGCCGTAAATCCTTAGCGCCGGATTTCGAGAATCTGCTCCCCGACCCCC
>NZ_CP079877.1 GCF_025263265.1 Mycobacterium sp. SMC-4
TAAATCACTGCATTTTCATCCGATGAATCACGCAGCAATCGTGTGACTCTCGCCTACCGACCCGGTACCCATGGATGAAACAGCCTGGACACCAGGGGTTTTCGGTGGATGCGAACGAGTATGCATGACCCCCTCTCCGGCTGGCCGCCGCGACACGCATCGGCGAACGTTCGTTTTGCGATGGACCTACCTGCGGCGATGTGGTAATGATTCATTAGATGATTCAATGATGCATCAGATGAGACGTCCTGGGAGGCTGAATTGCCCGTCGACAAGAGCGGTCGCGTGGTTCTGGTCGGGTCAGTTCCGCTGCTGCATCCGGAGGCCCAAACCGTCGAGGACATGCTCGACGGCTGGCGCAACCAGCAACTGTGCCGCAACCTCGACCACGAGACCATCAGCAAGCGCATCGCCCTGGTGCGCCGCTTCATCGACCACTGCAACGAGTACCCCTGGGCCTGGACACCGGCGATGGTTGAAGAGTTCTTCGCCGATCTGCGCGGCATCAAAGGCCGGGCGCAATCGACCGTGCGCGGCTACCAGAACGGCCTACGGTTGTTCTGCTCGTACATCGCTGATCCGGACTACGGCTGGGATCGGGTATGCGAGCAGCGCTTCGGCACTCACCCTGCGCAAGTGTTCTTCGAGTGGAACACCGCTGCCCACGTCCAAGACAACGAGCAGAATCCGCTCAAGCGGCCCTTCACCAAAAAGGAGCTGCAGGACTTCTTCGATCATGCCGACGAGCAAGTGTCCCTGATTGCCAATGCCCGTAAGAAGGGCTGGCTGCCGGCTTACCGCGACTCGGTGATGTTCAAGGTGGCCTACTCCTACGGGCTGCGCTTCAATGAACTGCGACACCTGCAGACCGTCGACTTCTCGCGCAATCCGCACGCCGCCGAATTCGGGCGCTATGGCGCGGTTCTGATCCGGTACGGCAAGGCCAAAAAAGGCTCACCGCCGAAGCGGCGCACCGTGTTCACGGTGTTCGACTGGACACCCGAAGTCATCGCCGACTGGCTCACCCACGGCCAACCGTATATCGACGACAGCATTGACCTGTTCCCCAGCGAGCGCGGCAGCCTGATCGCTGAGACCACCCTGCTGCGCCGCTTCCGGCGCTACTGCGACGAACTGGATCTGCCGGCCGGACTGGATCTGCATTCGTTTCGCCGCTCGCACATCACCCACCTCATAGAGGACGGCTGGGACGCCAAATTCGTCCAAGACCAGGCCGGCCACGATGTCGCCAGCACCACATCCCTCTACACCGGTGTATCCAGCGACTACCGCACCCGCACACTGCGCCGCATGCTCGATCAGACCGTCAAAGATGCGCTCTCCTTCGGGGAAGAATCATCATGAAACGCGAAGTCGACTACACCTGGCGCCTCGCCGAGCTCATGGCCGCGCATGGCATGCACAACAGCACTGACCTGATCCCCCGCCTGGCCGAACGTGGCATTCAGCTCTCCCGACCCCAGGTCTACCGTGTTGTCCACCAACGGCCCGAACGTGTTTCGCTGCAACTGATGGCCGCGCTATGCGACATCCTCGGCTGTGGCGTGGAGGACCTGGTGACCGTCACTGCCACCGACGTCCGACGCCGGAAGACCGCATCCGGGGCAGCCGCTACCCCGCCGCCGAACGTGGTCGAACTCAACAAGTCGGTCCGGCCACGGCGGGCGCGGGTCATCACCGATGGCCCCGATTAATCCCAAGCCACGATCCAGGCGCCGCGGACGCCCACCCGTCACCACCGGTCACTACGAATGCAGCCGCTGCCATCGCAAGGCCAACACACTGCGCGTCTACTGGCCCGGCGATCAGCTGTGCCACAGCTGCTTCTACACTGCGATGCGCACCCACGGCATCTGCCCCAACTGCGGGCACGACGGCGTCCTTCCCGGCCGCCTCAACCGCACCGACCCACGGCCGGTCTGCCTGACCTGCGCCGCCATCCCCGGCGATTACGCCTGCCGCACCTGCGGCCACGAAGGCGAAATCCACCGCCGCGGCGAATGCGCACGATGCGCTCTACGCGACGACCTGTGCAAAATCCTGCTGCACCATCCCGCCGACCCGGCCGCCATGGAAACCCTCCTCGAAGTGCTCTGCGGCGTCGACCGGCCCGAAAGCATCCTCACCTGGAAGCGCAACATCCAGGTACTGCAGCTCCTCGGCGGAATCACCTCCGGCGCAATACCCCTCACCCACGACGGCCTCGACACCGCCGGCCCGGGCCGACACATCGAACACCTACGCAGCATGCTGGTGCACCACCACCTCCTCCCACCACGCGACGAACACCTCGCACGATTCGAACGCTGGCTCGCCACCAAACTCGACGCCATCGACTCCCCGACAGTGCGAGGACCCGTGGAGCAGTTCGCCACCTGGCACCACCTGCGCCGCCTGCGCAGCGAGTCCAAGCCCGGCCAAGGAACCGACGGACCCAAACGCGCAGCACAACAAGAGATCACCGAAACCATCAAATTCCTGACCTGGCTCGAGCAGACCCACGACCGCACCGCTTCAACCTGCAGCCAGCAGGACGTCGATGAATACCTGGCCTCAGGTCCGACCACCCGCCATTCGATCCGGACGTTCTTCGTCTGGGCCAAACGCAGCAAGATCAACACCTCAATCACCATCGAGCACCGACAAGCCAGAACATCCCCGACCATCACCCAAGACCAGCGCCTCGCGTGGCTCAAAGAACTCCTCACCGGCGACTCCGAGAGTCTTCCCTACCGGATCGCTGGAATCCTGCTGCTGCTCTACGCGCAGCCGTTGACGAAGATCGCCGGCCTGCAGACCACCGCTGTCATCCGGGTAGGCGCCGAGACCCGTATCGCGCTGGGCAAAGAACCCACCCCGGTGCCCGAGCCGTTCGCCTCCCAGCTGCACCATCACCTCTACAACCGGCCCAATCAACGCACCACCGGCGGAGCCATCGCCACGCCCTGGCTGTTTCCCAGCAGCCGGGCTGGCCGTCACCTCGACCCGCAATCAATCATGCATCGGCTTCGATGGCTCGGCATCGAGTTGCTGGGCTCACGCAACAGAGCCCTTCGCGAACTCGTATCGCAAATACCGCCACCGGTCGTCGCCGAAATGCTCGGCTACAGCGACCAAGTCACCCAAAAACACGCCGCCGAAGCCGGCAACACCTGGGCGCAGTACGCATCCGCCACCGATCGGAAGCACACTCCGACAACACCACCTGGACGAACCATGACGACCGACTCTCCGCAGGTTTGCCCCACCGACGACAAAGACGAACCGGACACGGATACCTCCGAGCCCACGTTGTTCGACCTCGATCCCCCGGTTCGGCCCTACGACGTCCACATTGAGTCACTAGGAGCCGCGGCGGCCGCATTCGACGACGCCCGCGGCGCGGTCCAGGTGGCCACGAACGCCCTCGGTCAGGCGCGCGCGACAGCTAAAGCAGCCAAAACGCAGCTCACCGACGTAGTGCTCCAGGCGCATCTGGCCGGCGTATCTTGGGCGAAAATAGGTGAGGCCCTGGGTATCTCGCAGCAATCGGCCTATCAACGCTGGGCTCGACGTTTACGCGAGGACGATAACGCGACAATTCACGATGTCGAGGACGGCGATGAATCCGAAATCCCGATCTCCTAGCTGACACCGTAAACGACCTCAAGCCGCACCCAAGCCGCCGATACCCATCGATGACTCCACGAGCCTTCCACGACCCCATCTCTGAGCGCCGATCCAGCAGACAGACCGATCGCACCGAATACAGCGGAATCACCCCACCGAGGCGCGACTTGCATTGGTGTGAGACGTATTCCACCTAGCTGCCGTGTCTTCGAAGCGCTGATGACGCGGCAATGGCCGCTGCGACCGCGAAACCAGCGACAGCGGTAGCGAGCGTGAATTGCTCACCGAAGGCGCCGATGCACAAGCCGCCCAGGACCGCTCCCAAAGCGCCCATCGTCTGATTAATGGAGCGCCTCGTGGCGTTCACGCGCCCGAGCAGCCGGTCCGGTGTAAGCGTCTGCCAGTAGCCCATCTCGTTGGCATTCTCGATGCCGGCTGCGATCCCTTGGAATCCCAACGCAACGAAAATCACTGCATCGCCCAAACTGGATTCAGGGGCGCAGGCCACGAGCAGCCACGTGATCGGGTATGCGGTGCGCGCCAGAATGATCACCCGTCCCACCCCTATTCGGTCACCGGTCGACGGTGCCAACGAGGCCCCGATCAGACTCGCGACACCGAAGACCGTCAATAGCATTCCGAATGCGTAGGGGGTGAACCCCATGGAGCGCAGGGCCAGCAGGGAAAGCGCTGTCATCGCTGCCCCGTTGGCGAGGAACCATATGTGTGTCGACACTGCCAGCGGACCGAGAGTCCGGTGGCGGTAAGTCCATTTCAGGCCTTCGCCGATCTCGTGACGGAGGTGGCGCGAGCGTGGTTCTGGTTGGGGTTCGGGGGCATGGACGCTCGCAATCAGCACAGCCTCGACGAGGTAACTGATCGCGTCGACGACGATGGCCGCGGGAGCGCCCAAGAGGCCCACGAGTCCACCGCCCATCGCCGGGCCGAGGGTTTGGGCGGCAGCGTCGGCCTGATCGAGACGCGCGTTCGCCGCAACCAATTGTCCCGTCGGTACCAGTCGGGGAAGCAATGATTGCGTGGCGGCGAACCCGAATACCGAGAACGCCCCGAACGCCAGCAACGCGACGACCAGCATCCACATCTGCAGACTGCCGGCCAACCACAGAACTGGAACCAGCCCCAGGCTCAGAGCACGCCCCACGCTGGCCCACACCAGCACAGGTTTGCGGCGCCAGTGGTCGACATACACCCCGGCGACAAGTCCAAGGGCCGCGTACGGAACAAACTGTGCGGCGTTGACCACGCCAACCTCGAATGGGCTGGCACCGAGCAACTGGACGACCAAGACGGGCATCGCGACCGCAGAGATCGCCGACCCGATGGAACTGAGTGCCGCAGCCACCCAAAAACGAACAAAAGCCGAGCGAGTACCTTCACCCGCACTATCCCCCACGACACCACTGTCTCACGGCGAA
>NZ_CP079878.1 GCF_025263265.1 Mycobacterium sp. SMC-4
CCGGTGATTGTTGATATCGATAGGGTCGGCAGTTTCGGGATGGGCGGCTGGCAGCAGCTGTGATGGACTCACACTTGGCAAGCCCTTTGGGCTCTTGGTTAACCGTCCACGGAATGTTTGCTGGCGACTGTTTCGCGCCGCGCCCGTACATCCCATCTCGTCAAAAATCGATATGCGTGCAGCAGGGAACTTCTGCCACAATCTGCCGATGGCACAGTCCAGAGTGCGACTCCGCTCGGCGACCGCTGACGATCACGCTTTCGTCGTCGAGATGGCCCGCCATGCCTGCATTATCGAAGACTGGCCACTTCCTGACCCCGGTGACGGCGAAGTGCTCGAATTGCTCCCACCTGTTGGCATCGTGCCGATCCTTGCCGAGGATCACAGCGCGATCGCTATCGGTGCGGTGTGGACGTACCATAGCAATCCGCCATTGCGCACTGATGCGGCCGGGTCGCCATTGCCGGAACTCTGCATCGCTGTCGCACCAGGCTCGCGGGGAGCCGGCATCGGCGGCTTGCTTCTGGATGCACTGTTCGCCGAGCTTTCGCCACATGCAGAAGCAATGTGCACTAATGTCCATGTTCGCAATCCGGCCAAACATCTGTACGAGCGCAAGGGATTTCGCGTGGTGGGCCAAGGCAATGGACCCCTCGGCATCGCTATGATCAAAGATTTGCGATGAAGGGCCTACGCGTGGATGCCGCGTTCTCGTTGGTCTAGGTTCGGATTTTGCGCGATGATGCCATGTGTGCCGACTTTGATCCCGCCGGCGATATCCGCTGTCTCCTCATCCGTCGTTGTCGGTGGGCTCTATTGCGTTGCTCCGACCGTGGCGACTGTCTGACGCTCGCGCGGTCGTGGACGCCTTCAATGACCCCGAGATCCAACGCTGGCATGTGCGGCGCGCCGATTCTGAGGACGAAGCGCGCCAGTGGATTAGCGAGTGGCGTGACGGGTGGACTGCAGAGGCTCAGTTGAATTGGGCGCTGGTTGACCGCACCAGCGATTCATTGACCGGCCGTATTTCGCTCAAATGCGTGGATTTGCACGATGGTTCAGCTGAAGCGGCGTACTGGATGGCGCCAGCGTGGCGTGGACGAGGACTCTGTTCTCAAGCCCTTACTACTTTGTGTCAGTGGGCATTCCGTGAAGTCGGTTTCCAGCGGATTGGGTTGGAGCATTCGGTCGCCAACCTCGCCTCTTGTCGGGTTGCGGAGAAGGCCGGGTTTCGCGTGGAGGGCATCCGGCGGAGTGCTGCGTTGCACGCTGACGGCTGGCACGACATGCACGTGCATGCGCTTCTGGCCGGTGATACGCAGGACCGCCGGTGATGAGCGCTGCTTTCGGTCGAGTGGATGCGTTGGACTTCGTCGCGGCGCGGATTCCTGTCTTCGACGGTCAGCGTTGCCCGAGGATCGCGATCGACGGGCCCGACGGTGCCGGCAAGACCCATTTCGCGGACGCACTAGCCGAACTTCTACGAGACCGACAACGACCAGTCGTCCGAGTATCACTCGACGACTTTCACAACACCCGCGAGGTTCGGTACCGGCTGGGCCGTAGTTCGCCTGAGGGGTTCTGGTCAGACTCCTACAACTATCGCCAGTTCTATACCGATGTCCTTGTCCCGTTTCGGCCCGGCGGATCTCGGCGATACCGCACCGCCTGCCATGACGTCACCACTGACACGATTCTCATGCCGGAGCCGCAGCTGGCCGCCCCGGGCACAGTGCTCGTGGTGGACGGAATCTTCCTGCACCGCAACGAGCTTGCCACTAGCTGGGACCTATCCGTGTTCCTCGATGTTCCCTTCATCGAAACCGCACGAAGGATGGCCTTGCGAGATGGAAGTAACCCAGACCCGGACCATCCCACCATGCGGCGCTATGTTGAAGCGCAGCGCCGCTACTTCCGAGAATGCAAGCCTCAGGATCGAGCGACGATCCTGATCGCAAACAGCAACCACGAATCGCCAGTAGTACTCCGCGGGTAACCAAACGAACTGCGAGCACGCGCACCCCCCGCTGCCTTCAGAGGTGATCGGGGCCCAGTGGCTTGTCCACAGAACGGGCAAGGTGTTAGCAGTGTCGGCTCTCGACCAGATATCGAGTCCTACCGATCGAAAGGTATTTTAGACTGGTCTCGAGCTGCCTGTTCGCCGT
>NZ_CP079879.1 GCF_025263265.1 Mycobacterium sp. SMC-4
GGAGGAATTGTCAATACCTGTGGATCGGCGTGTTTCAGGCGACCTCCGTTCCGGCTTGCTGATCGCCGTCTGAGGGCGGTGTCGGTGGGGTGATTTCGGTGGGGCGTTCGAGCAGTTTGCCCTTGTGGAAGACCGCGCCGGCGCGGACCAGGGCGACCAGGTGTGGTGCGTTGACGGCACGCCAGCGGGCCGCGGCGGCGTCGATGAGCTTGTAGGCCATGGCCAGACCAGCCGCACGTGATCCCGGCCCCTTGGTGACCTTGGTTCTCAAACGTACTGTGGCAAAGGTGCTTTCGATCGGATTTGTCGTGCGTAGGTGGATCCAGTGCTCGGCGGGATAGTGGTAGAACTCCAGTAGGGTGTCCAGATCGTCGGTGATCTTGGCGACCGCCTTGGGGTACTTGGCCCCGAAGTCGACCGTGAAGGCCTTGACCGCGACCTGGGCCTTGTCGATATCCTCGGCGTTGTAGATCTCCTTGAGCGCCGACAACGCCGACGCGTGCGCTGATTTCGGCAGGGCGGCAAGCACATTGGCTTGCTTATGAAACCAGCACCGCTGTTCTTTGGTGGCCGGGAACACCTCGCGTACCGCTTTCCAGAAGCCGAGTGCGCCATCGCCGACGGCGAGCACGGGTGCGGTCATGCCGCGTCGTTTACAGTCGCGCAGCAGATCAGCCCACGACTCGGTCGATTCCCGGTAGCCGTCGGTGATCGCCACGAGCTCTTTGCGGCCGTCCGCGCGCACGCCGAGCATCACCAGCAGACACAGCTTTTCCTGGTCCAGGCGGACCTTGAGGTGGATGCCGTCGACCCACAGGTAGACGTAATCGGTGCCCGACAGGTCCCGGGCGGCGAACGCGCGGGCCTCGTCCTGCCACTGGCTGGTCAGCCGGGTGATCGTGGTGGCCGAGAGCCCGGCACCCGAGCCCAGGAACTGCTCCAGAGCGGGGGTGAAGTCGCTGGTGGACAGCCCGTGCAGGTACAGCAGCGGCAGCACTTCGCTCATCTGCGGTGACTTGCGTGCCCAGGCCGGCAGGATCGCCGAGGAAAACCGTTTCCGCTCACCGGTGTCGGGGTCGACGCGTTTGTCGTTGACTCGCGGTGCTTTCACCTCAACTGCCCCGGCTGCCGTCAGCACCTCGCGGGCCTGGTGATAGCCGTTGCGGACCACCAGCCGATGCCCCTTCTCATCGAGCTGATCGGCGAACTGGGCCACGTAGGCGGCGACCTCAGCCTTCAACGCGGCGGCCAGCATCTGACGGGCGCCGTCGCGGACGATCTCGTCCAACAACGACCGACCAGCACCGCCAGTGCTTTCGTTGGCCTCGATGGCATCGTGAACTACGGTGAGCATGGGCGTACCTTCCCGAACCAGCGCGCCAACGCCGGCTCATGATCGGACCTTCGGATATTCAGATCATCCTCGGGAAGGTGCGCCCACTTTCACGCCCCCTCACCGAGGCTCATCCACAGGTTCTGATCATTGCTC